>JBOHUY010000370.1:0-9593 GCA_050735015.1 Candidatus Dormibacterales bacterium
CCCTACGACACCGGCCAGCACCGGGCCCTCCAGACCGTCCTCCGGGCCCGAACGCCGCATGCGGCTTGACACAGGGCTACTCAGATGACCCCTTCCTCCACCAACTCCGCCACCTCGGCCTCGGCGAGTCCGAGGCGCCCGACGTAGACCTCGTAGTTGTGCTCACCCAGCCGCGGACCGGCGTGCCTGATGCGGCCGGGGGTCTCGCTGAGGCGAGGCTGGACGGCCGGCATCCGGATGGGGCCCAGCTCCGGGTCGTCGACCGTTTCGATGGCTCCCCGGGCGCGCACGTGCTCGTCCGCGGCCAGGTCGCCTACGTGCCAGATGGGGGCTACCGCCACCTCGGCATCGACCAGCGCCTCGATCGCCTCGGCCTGGGTGCGCTGCCCGACCCAGGCGCCCACGATCTCGTCCAGCGGCTCCGCGTTGGCGACGCGCGCGCGGTTGGTGCTGAAGCGTGGGTCCTCAGCCATCTCGGGCTGGCCGAGGGCGGCGAACAGCCGCACCGCGACGGACTGGGTCGAGCCCGCCAGGGCGATCCAGCGGCCGTCCCGCGTCCGGTAGGTGTTGCGAGGCGCCGACGAGGTGCGGTTGCCCCGCCGTTGGGGGATCATGCCGAGCTGGTCGTACTCCATGAGGTACGTGCCCAGGACGTTGAAGATGGGCTCCAAGAGGCTCACGTCCAGGCACTGGCCCCGGCCGTAGCCCCGCGCGTCCCGGTGGTAGAGGCTGACTAGGGCCCCCACCGTCGCGTAGAGCGCGGCGATGGTGTCCGCCAGCGCGAAGGGGGGAAGCGTGGGCGGCCCGTCGGCGGCGCCGGTCACGTGCGCGAACCCGCTCATAGCCTCCGCCAGCGTGCCGAAGCCGGGGCGGTCGCGGTAGGGGCCCGTCTGGCCGAACCCGGAGACCCGGATCATGGTCAGGCCGGGGCTGAGGGCGCGCAGCCTCTCGAACGTGAGCCCCCATCGCTCCAGGGTCCCGGGCCTGAAGCTCTCGACCAGGATGTCCGCGCTCGTACCCCGCACGAGCCGGCAGAAGAGCTCTTGGCCGCGGACGTCGCCCAGGTTGAGGGTGATGGACTTCTTGTTGCGGGAGAGGAGCTTGGAGTGGAGCGAGGCGCCCGCCTTCTGGTACCCGAAGTTGCGGACCTGGTCGCCGCCACGCGGGTTCTCGACCTTGATCACCTCGGCACCGAAGTCGCCCAGCAGCATGGCGATGGTGGGGCCGGCGATGACCTGTCCGCAGTCGATGACAGTCACCCCCTCGAGGGGGAGCGGGGGAGGCGCGCCGCTCATCTGGGCGGGCTTGTTGGGAGATCTGGGGCGGACCGCTTCACCTCGTACAACCTGCCCTCCGTCCTCTTGCCGTGGGTGTGAATCATAGCGCATGATGTTGCGGGCAGATTCCACCCTAGAGAAATCTGTTTCTCCTTGCGGAACAGGAGGTGCAGGGTTGAAGCCGCGGATCTTCGTTGTGCAGCCGCTCATGGAGGAAGGCCTCGAGATGCTCCGTGAGGTGGGGGAGGTGGAGGTCTTCGAAGCGGACCGCATGATCAGCCGCGACGAGCTGCTGGCGCGGGTCGGGCGGGCGGACTACGTTGTCACGCTGGGCGACACGCCCATCGACGCCGAGGTGTTGGACGCCGCCCCCGACCTCAAGGGCATCGCCGCCATGGCCATGGGCCTCAATGTCATCGACGTCGAGGCGGCGACGGCACGGGGCGTGGTGGTGACCAACATCGAACACGTCATCGCCAAGACGACCTGCGATCTGACCATGGCCCTCATCCTGGGCATGGCCTGGCGGCTGGTGGAGGCGGACCGCTTTACGCGCTGCGGGAAGTTCCGCCAGGAGCAGTCGATGTCGTTTCTGTGCCACTCGCTGCCGGGCAAGGTGGTGGGCATGATCGGCCTCGGGCGCATCGGCGAGGAGATCGCCAAGCGGGCCCGGGCCTTCGAGATGCCCGTCGTCTACACGAAGCGGACCCGGCTGGACCAGGCCCGCGAGGCGGAGCTCGGCGTGAGCTGGGTGGAGGACAAGGACGCCGTCCTGCGAAGCAGCGACTTCGTCGTCATCATGGCCAGTTACAACCCCAGCTCGCACCTCATGGTCGGCGCCCGCGAGTTCGCCCTCATGAAGCCGTCGGCCTTCTTCATAAACACGGGCCGGGGCCGGATCGTGGACGAGGAGGCCCTGGTGGACGCGCTGCGGTCCGGCAAGATCGCCGGCGCGGGGCTGGACGTCTACTGGTGCGAACCCCCGGTCGGAGAGCCGCGGCCCCACCCGGCCCTCATAAAGATGGACAACGTCATCTTGACCCCGCACATGGGGAGCGCCACCTGGGAGTCCCGCCGCGAGATGGCGCGGCTCGTGGCGGCCAACATGGTCGCCATGGTCAAGGGTGAGCGGCCGCCCAACCTCTACAACCCGGAAGTCTACGAGCGCAGTACGGCCGGCTGACGGTCACGCACCAGCAGGAGGTTTCGATGACGGTCCTCTACACGGTCAAGTCGACCATCGGCAAGGCCGACGAGGCGGCGTTCAACAAGTGGTACTCAGAGATCCACGTGCCTCAGTTCTTGAGCTATCCGGGCGTGGTCAGCGCCCGCCGCTACCGCGCCATCATGGGCGAGGAGGCCTACCAGTACATCACCCTCTACGAGTTCCAGGACGAGAGGACGCTGCGCGAGATGCAGGAGTCGAGGCAGATGAAGGACCTCAAGGCCGATTTCGACCGCAGCTTCCCCGAGAGCAAGCGCGTGAGCGCCGCCTACGAGCAAGTCTGGCCCTGACGCGCTGACGCGGACGCCGGGCGGAAGGCGCGTCGACACGACGGGCGCGATGCCGGTCGTCGAGCTCGTCGCGCGCCTGCGCCGAAGAGAGCTCGATCCCGCGGGGGTGATGGAGGCCTGCCTGGAGCGGATCGAGGCCGGGCGGGATCTCAACGCTTTCTTGTGGGCCGATCCCGAACGTGCGCTGGCCATGTGCAACCGGCGGAGGGAGGGCGGCGAGGCGCTCTCGGGCCTGCCCCTCGCGCTCAAGGACAATATCGACACCGCCGGAATCCCCACCACCGCCGGCTCCCTCGTGGACCTGGGTCGGGTGCCCGGCTCCGACGCCCCCGTCTGGGCGCGCCTTCGGGACCACGCCGGCGCGAACCTTCTCGGCAAGGCGCACCTTTGCGAGTTCGCCTACAGGTCGCACCACCCGGCCCTGGGGCGGGTCCGCAACCCGCGCAACCCGGCCCGCGCGACGGGCGGGTCGAGCTCCGGCTCGGCGGCGGCCGTGGCCGCCGGCCTGGCCCCGGCCGCGCGGGGCCCCGACACGGGCGGGTCGGTGCGCATCCCGGCCGCCTATTGCGGGGTGGTGGGATTCAAGGGCACCCCCGGCCTCGTCGAGACCTCCGGCGTGGTGCCGCTCAGCCCGACCATGGACGTGGTGGGCGTCCTGGCCGCCTCGGTAGCGGACGCCGCCGCCGTCCTCCAGGAGATGGCGCCGGGGCCGGCCGCCCTCCTCGGGCCGGGCTCGCTCTCCGTTCCCGAGGTGGATCCCCGGCGCCTCCGCGTGGGGGTCGGGGAGGGGTACCTCGCCTCCCGCGCGCAGCCCGCCGTGTTGCGGACCTTGGAGCGGGCCGCACGGCTCCTGGAGGCGGCCGGCTGCCGGGCCGTCCCCGTCTCGCTGCCCCGGGCGGGGCGGTGGCGCCAGGCTCACCGGACGCTCCTCCTCCAGGAGGCCTGGGCCTTCCACCGTGAGCGCCTGGCCGCGGGCGCGCCCTACGGGCCGGTCTTCAGGAAGGCGATCACGGCCGGCGGTGGCATCAGCCCGGGTCGCTACCGGGAGGCACTGGCGGAGCGGGAGCGCGCCGCCTCGGAGATGGCCTCGGCGTTCGGCGACTTCGACGTCCTGCTCACGCCCACTTGCCCAACGGTGGCCCCGCCCGAGGAGACCGGCCGGGGGGGCGTGGACTATACCCGGTACACGACCCTGGCCTCTTTCGCCGGCCTGCCCGCCGTCTCCATACCGGCCGGGACCGGGCACCTGGGCCTACCTGTGGGGGTGCAGCTGATGGCGGCGGCCGGCCGCGACGCACTGCTCGTGCGCGCGGCGGCGCTCCTCGAAGCCCTCCTCGCGTGAGCCTCCGGTCAGTACGCGATCTGGACGGTGCGTCCCTCCCGCGCCGAGCGGGCGACGGCATCGGTGATCTGGACGCAGCGAAGCCCGTCCAGCCCGGAGGGGCTGGGCTCGCGGCCCTCGCTGAGGGCCAGCGTGAAGGAGGCTATCGTCCTTTCGTAGCAGTCGTGAGTGGAGTAGCGGCGTGTCCTCTCCCCGGACTCCGAGAGCACCCGCATCTCGCCCTCTCTCATGGGACGCGTGATCCCGCGGCCGTCGATGCGGCCCCGGCTGCCGTGGACGACGATGTCGTTGAGGGGGTGGGCCGTGGCCTGGTTCCCGTTGGCGAAGGCGAGGGCGCCTTTGGAGAACCGCATGAGGACCATGGGCAGCTTCTCCAGGTCCGGCCTGCGGCCGGTGTCGAAGAGGGCGGCCACCTCGGTCACCTCGTCGCCGACCAGGAAGCGCAGGAGGTCGTAGAGGTGCACAGCGACGTTGTTGATGGCCCCCAAGACGGCCAGCTCCGGCTCGGCCCGCCAGCTGACCCAGGCCCGGGTCCCCGAGCTGCCGTCGACCTGGGCGGAGACGACCTCGCCGATCTCGCCCCCGGCTATCACCTCCCGCGCCTCCTGGAAGCAGGAGTGGAAGCGGGACTGGAAGCCCGTCGCGATTTTGACGCCGGCGCGGGAGCAGGCCTCCAGGACCCGCCTCGCCTCGGCCTCGTCGGGGGCCAGGGGCTTGTCGCAGAAGATGTGCTTGCCCGCCTCGGCGGCGGCCACCGCCTGGTCGGGATGGAGCGCGTTTGGGGTCGTGATGAGGACCACGTCGACGCGGGGGTCGGCGAGCATGGCCCCGAACTCGGTCCCCGCCGACACCGCCCCGTGCTTGGCGGCGAACGCCTCCGCCCGGCCCTGGTCGCGGCTGACCACAGACACCACGCGGCTGTTGGGGTCGGCGGCGAGGGCGGGGCCCCAAAGCGTATCGGCGGCCCGGCCGAGTCCTATGATCCCCCATCCGAGTGCCATGTCCACCCCCTGCCGCGCCGATCCGTAAGCGACCCTGGGTTCGGGCCCTTGTCGACATGGATTATAGGAGTCGTGGATTCTGGCTAGGATTCCGGGCATGCTGGAGTCGGTCCGCGTCCTCGACCTGACGCGCGTCCTGGCGGGTCCCTTCGCGACCATGGTCCTGGCCGACCTTGGCGCCGAGGTCATCAAGGTGGAGGGGCCCAACGCCCCCGACTACACGCGGAGCATCGCGCCCCTGGCCGGAGAGATGAGCCACTACTTCATCTCCGCCAACCGCGGCAAGAAGAGCTGCTGCATAGACCTCAAGTCCGAGCGTGGGGCCCTTCTCGCCCTGGACCTCGTCCGCCGCTGCGACGTGGTGGTGGAGAACTTCCGCCCCGGCGTCATGGAGCGCCTCGGCCTCGGCTACGAGGCGCTGAAGGCGGTCAGGCCCGACATCGTCCTCTGCTCGGTGACCGGCTTCGGGCAGGCGGGGCCGCTCGCCCGGCAGGCCTCCGTCGACACCGTCGTGCAGGCTCTGGCCGGGGTCATGAGCGTGAACGGGGAGGCCGAGGGGCCGCCGCTCAAGCTCGGGCTTCCGATCGGGGACCTGGCGGGGGCCATGTGGGCCGCCGTGGGCGTCCTGGCCGCCCTCCACCGGCGCCAGGTCACCGGGCGGGGCGCCCACGTCGATGTCAGCCTTCTGGACGCCCTCGTCTCCCAGCTCAGCTATCTGGCCGAGCTGTACCTGGTCACGGGCGAGAGCCCCGCCCGGGCCGGCAGCCGGCACCACACCGTGCCCGCCTACGGACCCTACGACGTCAAGGACGGCCGCATGGTGCTGGCGGCTCAGATGGACGGCTTCTGGCGCCGCTTCTGCGAGGCGGCCGGACGGCCCGAGCTGGCTGTCGACCCGCGTTTTCAGACGGTGCCCGAGCGCCGGCGCCACTACGCCGAGGTGGAGGAGGTGGTCGCGGGCATCATGGAGACCAAGGGGGTGGAGGAGTGGAGGCGCCTTCTCCAGGACGCCGACGTCCCGCACGCCCCCATCCTGAGCGTGGCGGAGGCCCTGGAGAGCCCCCACTCCCGGGAGCGCGGGCTGGTCCAGGAGGTGGAGCAGCTGGGGGCCGGCAAGGTCCGCGTCCTGGCCCCGACGCTCAAGTTCGAGGACGCCCCGGCGCCTTCTGAGCTTCGGGGGGCGCCCCGCCTGGGCGAGCACACTCGGGAGGTGCTGACCTCGGTGCTCGGGCTCTCGCCCGGCGAGGTCGACGCGCTCGTCGCCGACGGGGTCGTGCTGGAGGCGCGTGCAGAGGATTTGGACCGGGCCCCTGGCGGCCGGGAAGGAGCACCACCGTGAGGCCATACCGATCGTTCCTCTTCGTCCCCGGCAACCGCCCGGCCATGCTGGCCAAGGCTCCCGCCCGGGGGGCGGACGCCCTCCTGCTCGACCTCGAGGACGCCGTGCCGGCGGAGGAGAAGGACTCCACCAGGCGGGTGCTTCGAGAGCAGATACCCGACCTCCCCGGGGCTCCCGTATTCGTACGCTCGAACTCGGTCTCAAGCGGCGAGACGCGGCTGGACCTGGAGGCGGTGGTCGTGCCCGGGCTCCTGGGTCTTTTCCTGCCCAAGGTGGAGTCCACCGAGGAGGTGCGCGAGGTCGCGGGCTGGCTCGACGAGCTGGAACCGGGGGCGGGCCTCGCCCCCGGCACCGTCGAGATCGTCTGCATGCTGGAGACCGCGCTCGGGGTGAGGCGCACGTACGAGCTGGCCACGGCCTCGCCCCGCGTCGGGTCTGTCTGCTTCGCCAGCGGAGAGAACGGGGACTTCCAGACCGACCTCGGATGCGACTGGTCGGTGGAGGGCACAGAGATGCTGTACGCCCGCTCCAAGGTCGTCCTCGACGCCCGCGCGGCCGGCATCGCCCACCCCCTGGACGGGGTCTTCGTGGCCATCGACGACATCGGGGCCCTGGTGGCGGACACGACGCTCTCCAAAAGGCTCGGCTACAAGGGCCGGGCCATCATCCACCCCAAGCACGTGGAGGCCGTGAACCGCATCTACACGCCCGCAGAGGAGGAGGTGCGCTACTACCTGGGCCTCCTCGCGGCCTTCGAGGGCGCCCTCGCCGCGGGCCGGGCGTCGGTCACGTACGAGGGGAAGATGATCGACTACGCCATGGCCGCCCGGGCCCGCCAGGTCCTAGCCCTCGCCGAGGCCTTAGCCGCGGGCGGCGCGGCCAAGACCGACAAGACTCAGAACATGTAGCGCCCGCCGTTGACGTCGAGCGTGGTCCCGGTCATGTAGCCGGACGCCTCCGAGGCCAGGAAGAGGATGGGACCCACCTGGTCGCCGGGCTGCGCCAGCCGTCCCAGGGGGACCATGGCCCGGAGCTCCTCCTTGCGCTCGGCCCCGTAGAGGACGTCGATACGTGCGCTCAGGGTGACCCCCGGTGCCACCGCGTTGACGGTCACCCCGTGAGGGGCCGCCTCCCGTGCCAGGTGGCGGGTGAATGCGAGGAGCCCCCCCTTGGCGGCCGCGTAGGGGGAGGACGTGATGTGGGTCGTGGTCCGGCCGGAGCCGGAGGCCACGTTCACGATCCGGCCCCACCCCCGCTCGATCATGCCCGGCAGCAGGGATCGCGAGCAGAGGAAGGCGCTCTTGAGGTTGAGGTCGACGATCGCATCCCACTCGTCCTCGCCCAGCTCCCAGGTGGGGACCCGGCGCCGGAAGCCGCCTGCGCAGTTGACGAGCACGTCCACGTTCCCGAAGCGGGCCAGGCAGGCGTCCGCCATGGCCTGGACCTGGTCTGCGCGGGTCACGTCGGCCCGCACGGCGAGGGCGTCCTGGCCGCCCGTCCGGAGCTCGGCGGCCAGGGCCTCGCTCTCCGCCAGGTCGACCAGCGCCACGCGGGCACCTCCCGCGGAGAAAGCGCGGGCGGCGGCCTCGCCAATCCCGGTGGCGGCGCCCGTCACGACGACTGCCCTGCCCTCGAATGAGAAGCCCGCCGCGGCCCCGTCCCGGCCGCCCTCGTCCGTCACCCCGCGCATGCTCTCACGCCCGCACCCTGCCGGTGGCGGCGTCCCAGACGGCGCCCTCCGACTCCAGGCCGGCGATCGTCTGCTGAGAGTATCCCGCGATGCCGGCCAGGACCTCGCGCGTGTGCTCGCCGAGCCGCGGGGGCGGCCCGTAGGAGGTCTCGGCGCCGGTCGCCCGGATGGGGTCGGCCAGCATGCGCAGGCCGCCGAGCGGCTCGTAGGGGACATCCACGATGCCTCCGTTCTCCACCAGGGCGGGCTCGCGGAGGGCGTGAGCGAGGTCGTTGACGGGCGCAGCCGGCACCTGCCGGGAAAAGAAGACCTGGAGCCAGTCGGCCGTCGTCCGCTCCCGCATGCGCGCCTCCAGGATCGGGATCAGCTCCTGGCGGTGGGCGATGCGGTCGAGGTTGGTCGCGAAGCGGGGGTCCGAGGCCAGCTGGGGGGCGCCGACCGCGGCGCAGAAGTTGACCCAGAAGGCCTCCTCCCGCGTCGCCACCACGACCTGGCCGTCGCGCGTCGCGAAGGCCTGCCAGGGCACGTGGTGGGCGTGCCCTGTGCCCCAGGCCCGGGGCTGCTCGCCGCCGTTCAGGTAGAGGACGGCGTCGTACGTGTGAAGGAAGACCATGGACTCGAACATGGAGACGTCGACCCGGCTCCCCCGGCCGGTCCGCTCGCGGTTGAGGAGGGCGGCCAGGATCCCGTGGAGGGCGAACATGGGCGTGCCGATGTCGGCCAGCGCGATCCCCACCCGGGCCGGGGGCCCCTCCCGCGGGCCGGTCACGCTGAGCAGCCCGCTCATGGCCTGGTGGATGAGGTCGAAGGAGGGGAGGTCGCGCTGCGGCCCCCGGCGACCGAAGCCGGTGATGGAGCAGGTGACGACCCGCGGGTTGTGTTTCGAAAGCGCCTCGTGGTCGATTCGCATGCGCTCCAGGACGCCGGGCCGGAAGTTGTCGACGACCACGTCGGCCTTCTTCACGAGGTCGTAGAAGACGCCCAGGCCGGCCTCCGACTTGAGGTCCACGACCGTGCTCTTCTTGCCTCGGTTGAAGGCGAGGAAGAGCGCGCTCTCGCCCCTCAGGTGTGCGATCTGGGGGTTGCGACCGAGGTCGCCCCGGGGTGCCTCGACCTTGATCACCTCCGCGCCCAGGTCGGCCATCAGCATGCCCGGGAACGTGCCCGCGATGACCTGGCCCAGCTCCAGGACGCGCACCCCGTCGAGGGGGCCGCTGATGGCTCTACCCTCCTTGTCGGGGTGCAACCCCGGGGAACGCTTGAGCCGCTCGTCCCTTGAGGACTGTCTTGAGACGGCGTCCCCGGGGCTTGCCCCTGAAGGCCTGAGGCCCACAAGGGTGTCGTCTCGCGAGGACTGGTCCATCAGCACGGCAGCGCGCCTTCAGTGCACCCCGACCAATGCATAGGAGGTGCAGATGCTTTCGGTAGG
>JBOHUY010000371.1:0-2994 GCA_050735015.1 Candidatus Dormibacterales bacterium
GGCCAGCATGGGGAGGGGCAGAAGCCGGGCCGCGGCCGGGCGACCGGGCCGCAGCCGCAGCGCCGCCCTCTCCCGCGCCAGCACGGCGGCGGTGGCGCCGGCGGCGGCGGACCCCAGCCCGACCATGAGCTCGGGCAGGCTGTAGGTGCCCGCGAGAAGCTCGTAGAAGCCGAAGCCCAGGCAGAGCCAGACGGCCCAGTAGAGCCGGTTCCGGCGCACCAGCCGCGTCAGCGATGCGCCCATGGCCGATGGCATAGATTCGACATTTCCGCTACCAAGTAACGCTACATCGTCCCTATGGGGTCGGGCAACGTCCGGGCGCGCGCTCGCTAGGCTGGGTGGCGTGCCGGGCAGGAGGGGGACCGCGGGTGACGGCGGGGCGTCCCTGCCGTGAGAGCGGTGGTGCTGGAGGCGGCGGGGGCTCCGCTCCGTCTTCTGGAGCGGCCTGACCCCTCCCCTGGCCCCGGCCATGTCCTAGTCGAGGTCTCCGCCTGCGCCGTCTGCCGGACCGACCTGCACCTGGTCGACGGCGAGCTGCCGGGTGCCCGGCTGCCGCTGGTGCCGGGCCACCAGGCCATCGGCCGGGTGCGGGCCGCGGGCCCGGGGGCCGACCGCTTCCGGCTCGGCGACCGCGTGGGCATCCCATGGCTGGCCTGGACGTGCGGGGAGTGCCTCCAGTGCCGGGCGGGCCGAGAGAACCTCTGCGAGCGGGCTCGCTTCACCGGCTACGACGTCGACGGGGGCTTCGCCGAGCTCGCCGTCGCGGACGAGCGCTACTGCTTGGTGCCGCCCGCCGGGTATCCGGACGAGCGCGCCGCCCCCCTGCTCTGCGCGGGCGTGATCGGGGCCCGGGCGCTGCGCATGTGCGGGGACGCGGGCCGCCTCGGCCTGTACGGGTTCGGAGCCGCCGCCCACATCGTGGTCCAGGTCGCCCTTCGCGAGGGGCGCACCGTCTTCGCCTTCACGCGACCCGAGGACGCCGAGGGGCGGGGCTTCGCGCGGGCCATGGGCGCCAGCTGGGCGGGTGGCTCCGACACGGCTCCCCCCGAGGCCCTCGACGCCGCCATCATCTTCGCCCCCGTGGGGCCGCTCGTCCCGGCCGCGCTGGCCGCCGTGCGGCCCGGGGGGACCGTCGTCTGCGCGGGCATCCACATGTCGGACATCCCGGCCCTGCGCTACTCGCTCTTGTGGGGCGAGCGGGTGCTGCGCTCGGTGGCCAACCTCACGCGCGAGGACGGCGAGGCCTTCATGCGGACGGCCGACGGAGGCTGGATCCGTACCGAGGTCGAGGTGGCGCCGCTGGAGCGGGCGGGGTCGGCCCTGGAAAGGCTGCGCGAGGGCGGGATCCGGGGCGCGGCCGTGCTCACCACGGGCGCCGGGCCTGCCTGACGGGGCTGGCGGCCCCCCTCAGGCGGGTCGGGGCGGGAAGCGGACGATCCGCGCCGGGTCGGCGGGGTCGATGGCCGCCTCCTGGACCTCGCCGGGCGGGAAGAGGTGGGTGCCGATGGTGGTCAGGATCCTGGCCTTGAGGTTCTCGTGGTCCTCGGGCGCGTCCGGCCGGCCCTGGCGCCGGGCCTCGATCCAGTCCGGCACGCCCTCCCATACCGGTCGGCCGTCGATCATGAGCTGGACGACCGGGGGCTCCTGGGGGGTGGTCCTGAGCGCGACCGTGGAGATGTAGCCCTCACCCGTGAACGCGCTCCACCCCATCTTCCAGCCGGGCACGCTGGCGGGCTGATCGCTGGTCCAGTCCATCTGGCCGCCGGCGGCCGAGCGCGGGACCTGGGTCTCGCGGACCGTCTTGTCGGCCTGGATCCTGATCCCGGGGACCTGGCCCCAGCGGCGGGCGAGCATCTGGAGCACGGCCTCGCTCATCTCCGCCGCGAGCGTGGTGAGCAGGTTGGGGGCGCGGTCGTCCAGCGTGGGCACGCTCTTCATCTCGTAGATGGTGCCCGCCCTCGACTTGACCACGCGGACCGTGTTCCCGTGCCGGCGGCAGTAGGGGAGGTCGGCCACCTTTTCGATGTGGTCCGGGCACCAAAACCCGCACCTCTGGCCGGTGGCGTCGGCGTATGAGCAGCGCGAGGTGGCCGGCTTCCCGCAGCCGGGAAACTCGCACACCGCGCCCGCGGGCACCCAGCCCCCGGCCGGGCCGGCGCCGGCCCCGTCGGCGGCGCCGGGGCCGCGCCTCAGGAACCTGACGATGCGCGAGGTCACTCTTGCAGCACTCCCATCAACTCATGCCGGGAGCCTGCGCGGCACCCGGGTCGGAAGTGGATAACGAAGGCACCCCGGCACAACCTGCACAAAGGCCCTCGGCGGAGCCCGCGCCGCGTTCCCAGGGAGCTCCCAGGAAGGTTGGATACCATGCCCCTGCATGCCACGGCGAAGGCGGCCGGGGGCCGAGGAGGGCCGCGCCGACCCCCTGCTCAAGTACGGGACTCTCCCGCTCCGCCTCTTCCTGGGGGCCACCTTCGTCTACGCGGGCGTCCAGAAGCTGAGCGACCCCGGCTTTCTCGCCCCGGGCTCGCCCACCTACATCGGCACGCAGCTCGAGGCCTACTCCGCCCACTCGCCCCTGGGGCCCCTGCTGAGGTCGGTCGCCATCCCGCTCGGCCCCCTGACCGGTGCCGCGGTGATCGCCGCCGAGCTCGTCATCGGGGCCCTGGTCCTGGCCGGCCTCTACACGCGGCGCGCCGCCCTCGCCGGGGCGGCCCTCAACTTCCTGCTCTTCCTGACCGCTACCTGGCAGGTGCAGCCTTACTTCCTGGGCTCGGACACCGTCTACGCGGTGGCCTGGATCACCCTGGCCCTGGTCGGCGACCAGGGGGTCTTTTCGGTTCAGCCCAGGTGGGACGCCTGGTACCACGCCGACGGCCCGGAGGATGAGCCCGACGAGGGCAGGCGGCGCTTCCTGCTGGGGCTGGGAGGGGTGGCGGTGGCGCTCGTCTGGGTGCTCGCCCTCCTGCCCCGGACCCCGACCCGGGCCCACCT
>JBOHUY010000372.1:0-7788 GCA_050735015.1 Candidatus Dormibacterales bacterium
GGGCTATCCTGTGTGCCTTGACCCTCTCCGCCCCGCTCCCACGACCCGCCCCGCCCTCACGCCGCCGCCTGAGGGGGACCGCCCGGTGACCGAAGCCGCTGCCGACCCCCCCGCCCACGCGCTCACGGTGCGGGAGGCGATGACGTTCGGGGGCTTCGAGGCCGCTCGCCTCCTGGCCGGCGCGGCGGGACTGGGCCGCCGGGTGGAATGGGTGCGGGTCATGGAGACCCCGGAGACGGCCCGCGGCCTGCGTCCCGGCGACCTCCTCTTGACCACCCTCTACCCGATCAAGGACGACCCCGAGGCCCAGCGGGCGCTCGTCACGGCCGTCGAGGAGGCGGGCGGGGCCGGCATCGTCGTCAACCCCGAGCGCTACGTGGGCGGGCTCCCGGCGGGCATGGCGGAGGAGGCGGAGCGGGTCGGCCTGCCCCTCTTCACTCTCGTCCAGCACCCGCCCTGGACCGACCTCATGGCGCCCCTGCTGGAGCGCATCATCAACGCCGAGCACTCGAGGCTCAAGCGCTCGCTCGACATCCACCGCCGGTTCACCGAGCTGGTCCTGGACGGCAAGGGCATCACCGAGATCTGCAAGACTCTGGCCGGGCTCCTGGAGAGCGCCGTCAGCGTGGAGGACGCCTCCTTCCACCTGCTCGCGCACGCGGGCGGCGGTGGTGACCCCCACCGCAAGGAGACCATCGCCCAGCAGGGGACGCCCCGGCGGGTGCTCTTCGACCCCGCCATCCAGAGGGTGCTGCGCGAGGTCGAGACCCACCGCGGCCCCATGATGGTCCCCGCCTTCCCTCACCTGGGCATGGACCGGGGCCGCATCATCGCACCCATCACGGCCGCCAACCAGGTCCTCGGCTACATCTCGGTGATGGGCCACCCCCCCCACAACGAGCAGCTCGCCTTCATGGCCGTGGAGCAGGCGGCCCTGGTCCTGGCCCTGGCCCTGACCAAGGAGCGGGAGGTGGCCGAGGTCGAGGTCCACGTGCGCGGGGAGTTCCTTGAGGACCTCGTGCAGGGCACCTACGGGGACGAGGCCGCCGCCCAGCGGCGCGCCCGGCACCTGGGCTACCCGCTGGCCGGCCGGCACCTCCTCATGATCACGGACGTCGACGGCTTCCGCGACTTCCACCGCGCCAGCCAGGTCAGCGAGGACGCCATCCAGGCCATCAAGCGCGAGTACCTGCGGCGGGTGGCGGGGGTGGTGCGGGGCTTCAACTCGAGGGCGCTTCTGGCCCCCCGCTCGGACAGCGTCCTGGCGCTTCTCCCGCTGCCGCCCGAGTCGCCCGAGTCGCGCTGGGCGCGCTCGGTGGCGGAGCACGTCAAAGAAGCGGTCCACGACTGGGGGCCCGGCTTCACCGTCTCGGTCGGCTTCAGCGCGCCCGTGGAGATGCCCGGGGGGGCGGTGGGGGCCGCCCGCGAGGTGAGGGCGGTGCTGGAGGCGCTGAGCCGCTTCGGCCGCCGCGACCAGGTCGTGGACGCCGCCGAGCTGGGCCTGACCGGCCTTCTGGCCGCCGTCAGCGACGAGCGCCTGGACGAGTTCACGCGCCGGCACCTGGGCCAGCTCATGGACGACCCCCGGCGGGGCGCGCCGCTGCTGGAGACGCTCAAGGCCTACCTGGAGATGGGCGAGCAGCAGGCGGCCGCGCGCGCCCTCGGCATCCATCCCAACACCCTGCGCTACCGCCTGGACCGCATCCGCGAGGTGACCGGCCTCGAGCCCGACGAGCCCGAGACCAGACTCAACTTGGCCGTCGCCCTGAGGGTGCAGTCGCTCCTGGGCCGCTGAGCCCGGCCGCCCCCGGCGGGAAGGGCATGCCGGCGGCCTCGCGCACGGCGTCGATCACGCGCAGGTTGCCGACCGCGTCCTGGGCCGGCAGGGGCGCCGGGGCTCCCTCCAGGACGGCCTCCGCGAAGGCCTCCACCATGAGCTGGTAGGGATCGTGGGGGTCGCGCCAGGAGGTGAAGGCGGGGGCGCGCGGACGGTGCGTGCGGCGGGCCGTGACGACCTCCAGCCGCTGGTGCTCGGGGGAGTCGAGGGCGGCCCACAAGGAGGCCTCCCCGCCACCCGGGAAGCCCAGCCCGACCATCACGCTCATGTCCACCCCGCGCCCCATCCGGGCCGTGGCGGCGACACGGTCGGGCTCGCCCAGAAACCAGCGCGCCGCGCTGATCACGTAGGAGCCGGTGTCGAGGAGGGCGCCGCCCCCGAGGGCGGGGTCGAGGCGGTAGTTGGCGGACCCCGCGAGCGGGAAGCCGAAGGCCGCGTGCACGAAGCGGGCGCCCTCGCCGACCCTCGCCCGCAGCCTCATTAGACGCGGGTGGAAGCGGTACATGAGGGCCTCCATGAGCAGCTTTCCGGCCCGCCCGGCGGCGTCCGCCATGGCCTCCCCCTGGCGGGCATCGAGGGCCAGCGGCTTCTCGCAGAGGACGTGCTTGCCGGCAGCCAGGGCGCGCAGGGTCCAGGGCAGGTGGAGGCTGTTGACCAGGGGCACGTAGACCGCCTCCACGCGGGGGTCAAAGAGCACCTCCTCGTACGTGCGCCGGGCGGCCGCCGCCGAGTGAGGGCGGGCCAGGGCCTGGGCCCGCCGCCCGTCGCGGGAGGCGATGGCGACCAGGCGCCCGTTGCGCGAGGCCCCGATGGCGGGCAGCAGGGCGCGCTCCGCGATCCAGGCCGCGCCCAGCACCCCCCAGCCCAGGCGGGGGCCACCCCCGCTACTCAGATGCGGACCCTGACCGGCCGGCCCGCCCCCGTCACCGAGGCGTGCGCGGCCTCCATGACGGCCACCGTGCGGGCCGCCTCCTCGGGCCTCACGGCCAGGGGCTCGCCCTCGATGAGGTGGTCGGCCAGGTTGCGGTAGAAGCCGTGGGGGACGCGCCGCGGGAGGGCCAGCGCCTCCTCGTGCGCGCCCCCCCCGCCGTCGGGCCGGAAGACCCTGACCAGGGCCGGCGACTCGGCCGGCAGGAGGCGCTCTTCGACGAGATCGCCGGTCCAGGCCCGCGAGGTCACAGACGCCAGCCGCCAGTCGCCCACGATGGCGCCCCTGGTGCCCAGGAGGTACCACTTGGGCTTGAGGGCGGCCGCGATGTCCGACTGCAGGAAGCTGGCCTGGGCCCCGTCGGCGAAGGTGAGGTCGACGCGGACCTGGTCGGAGTTGGTGACGTCGTGCCAGACGCGCTTGTGGGCGGCCGCCGAGACCCTGGTGACCTGGGCGGGGAAGGTGAGCAGGACCCAGTCGAAGTAGTGCGAGCCCCAGTCGTAGATGGTCCCGCCCGAGATCTCCTCGTGGCTGTGCCAGTACCCGCAGGGGTGCGAGAAGCCTCCGATGAATGACTCCATGTAGAAGGGCTCGCCGATGTCGCCGCGGGCGACGGCGCCGCTGAGGGCGGCGAAGTCGGGGTCCCAGCGGCGGCTCTGGTATACGGTCAGGACCCGGCCCGCGGACTCGGCCGCCTCCATCATGGCCGCGGTCTCGGCCCTGGTCAGCGCGAAGGGCTTCTCGCAGACGACGTGCTTGCCGGCCCCGAGGCAGGCCCCGACGGCCTCCGCGTGCGCGCTCGGGGGGACCCCGACCACGACCAGGTCCAGATCTCCGGCGCCGCCCTCCAAGAGCGCCTCCAGGCCCTCGCAGGTGGGGACCTGGAAGATCGACTCCACCTCCCGCCGGCGCACCTCGGAGCGGTCGCAGACGGCCGCCAGCCGGAGGCCCTGCACGGCCCCGATCGACTCCGCGTGCTCGCGGCCGATGGCCCCGTAGCCGAGCATGCCGACCCTGACGGGCTCCTGGCGGGGGAGGCCGGCGGCGTGCCGCAGGCAGCGGTGGACGATCTGGCGGTAGGCGGGCAGGGAGGCCACGTCCGAGATGGCGCCCAGGTCCAGGTGGACGAAGCGGCCGGAGCCGACGTCGAGCGCGAAACCGACCGGGCGCTCGCTGAAGCGCCAGCTGACGGTGAAGAGGAGGCGGGCGGCGGGCGGCGGGACGAGGTCCAGGTGGACCCGGTCCGTGATCCGAAGCTCGGGCTCGAGGCGGTCCGTGATGGGGTGGCCGGGGAGGGGCGTGACGACCAGCTCGGTCACCGGCCCCGGCCGCGAGGGGGGCGGGCCGGAGAGCTCGCGCAGGGCGGGCTGGGACCACCAGGGGTCGAGCGTCCCGCCCAGCGCGACCAGCCCTCCCCCGCCCTCAAGGAAGCGGGCGACGGCGTGCGCGCCCTCCGGCGTGAGGGGGCGTTGGGGGCCGGCCAGGAGGAGCACGCGGTGGCGGCCGAGCTCCGAGGGCAGCTCGGGCGCGAGGTCCATCTGGAAGAGCCCTGTCTCGGTGAGCCGGCGGCAGAGGGAGCGCGGAGGTCGCGTCCCGAGCACGAGGACGGGGACGGGCGGGGTCACGACGCCTCATCCTACCCGCCCCGCCCGACGCGGGCCCTCTCCCCCGAACGCGCCGCGGCTAGGCCGCCGTGGCCTCCAGGATGGCCAGCGCCTGGGCGCCCGCGCGCTCCCAGCTGAAGGCGCCGGCGCGGGCGCGCCCGCGCGCCGAGAGCTGGTTTCGCAGGGCGCCGTCACCGAGGACGCGCTCGAGCCCGGCCGCGATCGCCTCCGTGTCGGCGGCGGGCACGACCAGGGCGGCCTCCACGGCCACCTCCGAGAGCGCGCCGGAGTCCCCGACCAGGCAGGGGAGCCCGGCCGCCATGGCGTCCAGGAGGGGGATGCCGAACCCCTCGTGGAGGCTCGGGAAGCAGAAGGCGGCGGCGTGGGCGTAGAGCCCGGCCAAGGTGGCGTCGTCGACGTGCCCGAGGAGGGTCACCGCCGGCTCCCTGCGCAGCCCCGCCACCTCCTGGCTGTAGCCCCAGCCCTCGCGGCCCGCGATGACCAGGGGCGGCACCCGCGCCCGCGCGCGGAGGAGGCGGTGGGCGGCCACCAGGCGGGGATAGTTTTTGCGCGGCTCCAAGGTGCCCACGGCGAGGATGAAGCCGGGCTCCACGCCGGCCGGGAGAGGGCCCGGGGAGGGCAGCGGGGTGGGGCCTTCGGGGACCACGTGGACCTTGCCCTGGAGCCCGGGCAGGGGGTAGCAGTCGAGCAGGTCCGACCGGGTGGCGGCCGTCGGCACCATGACCGCGGCCGCCCCCTCCAGGGCCCGCGGGAGCACGCTGCCCAGGTAGAGGCGCTGCTGCCAGGGCACCTCGCGGGGCCGGAGCGAGAAGGCGAGGTCGTGCACGAAGAGCGTGGCCGGGGGCGCCCCCCGGCGCCGGAGGGGAGGGCTCGGCCAGTACGGGTAGAGGATCGCCCTCAGGCCGGCCGAGGCCTCCACGGACGGCATCCAGGCCAGCTTGTTGGCGAGCTCGTGGCGGTGGGGGGAGAGTATGGCCGCGCTCTTCGCGAACCCGGGCGGCCGCTCCCGGCTGGCGAGGAGGACGAGGCGGGCGGGGTCGGGGGCGGCCATCGCGCGCGCCAGCTCGAGGCTGGCCGTCACCATCCCCACCCGCGGCCGCCAGCAGGCGGTGAGATCGACCCCCAGGCGCACACGCCCATGGTAGAGAGGAGCCGGCGCGCCCCGGCGCGGACGCGCGTGCGGGGAGAGGGAGCGCCGCGAGAAGAGGGCCCCCCGCCCGGGAGGCGGGAGACCCTCAAGAAAGGAGGGAGGGTGCGTTCTCAGATCGACCGCGGTTTCATTCTACTCCGCGGTGCTTTATCCGGACCGGCGGCTGCCGCCTATCCTGATAGGGGGGCTGCAGGGATCAGATGATCTCGGCGTACCGGCGGAAGACCTCGCGGAGCTCCGCGGGGGGTTCCACGCCTCGCTTCTTCATGACCGCGAAGAGGGCCAGGATGTACTTCACTCCGGCCAGGTTCACCCCCTTCTCGCGGGTCAGGGTCTGGATGACCTGGAGCTTGCGGATGTCGCGCTGGGAGTAGCGCCTGCGGTTGGTCGCCGTCCGGAAAGGCTCGATGAGGCCGACGTCCTCGTAGAGCATGAGCGTGCGCGGGTGGGTCTCCAGGATCTCCGAGGCCACGCTGATGGTGTAGAGGGGCTTGTCCAGGTCGAAGCCCGGCTGCAGGGGCCCCCGGGCGCTCAGCAACGGCCTACTCCTTGAGCCATCCCTCCACCCCGCGGGAGAGGTTGGCGGGGGTCGTCTGGCTCTTGATCAGGTACTCGAGCGCGCCCAGCTTGAGCCCCCGCTCGACCAGTTCCCGCTCGCCGTAGTTGGAGAGGATGACGACGGGGGTCTCCCGCGTCCCGTCGCTGGCCCTGAGGGCCTCCAGGACCGCGAAGCCGTCCATCTTGGGGAGCCTGATATCCAAGAACACGATGTCGGGCGAGCCCTCCTGCGCCAGCCTCACGCCTTCCTCGCCGTCCTTGGCCATGGTCACCGTGTAGCCGTCCAGCTCCAGCTTGAGCTTGTACATCTGAGCCACGGTGGGGTCGTCCTCGATGAAGAGGACCTGGACCTCGTCGCTCCGGTCTTGGCTCATTCCCTCACCTCGGTTGATTGGAACATCTGATGGTCATCCTATCAGCTAATTGTGCCCATGAGTTCATACAGCGGGACCCCCACGCCCCTCCCGGCGGGCCTCCGCCGCCTGCCAGAGGCTCTCCAGGTCGTAGTACGCGCGCTCCCCCGGGAGGAAGACGTGGGCGAGGACGGAGTCGAAGTCGAGCAGCACCCAGGTGGCGTCCTCGTAGCCGCCCACGCCCAGGGGCCGGGTGCCCTCCCCCCGCGCCTTCTCCACCATGGCGTCGGCGATGGCCCGGACCTGCCGGTCGGTGTCCGCCTCGCAGATGACGAAGTAGTCGGCCAGGGTGGTCTTGGCGCGGACGTCGATCAGCACCGGGTCCCAGGCCCGCCGCTCCTCGGCCACCTCCACGAGCATCCTCGCCAGCTCCAGTGAAGTCGGTGGGTGCGAGGCCAAGGCTTCGATTATGCGGAGTAGAGGCGGCGGGCGGCGATGTGCGCGGCCACGGCGGGCACGACCATGTCCTCCAGGCCCAGGCCGGCGGCGGCCCGGGACCGGATCCGGGTCGCGTTGACGGCCGGTGTCGGCTCGAGGCAGACGCGGGCGCGCGCGGGGTCGATGCCGGCGGCCCGGAGGTCGGCCTCGAGAGGGGCCCCGACCCCGGGCCTGGCCACGATCACGGGCGGGGCCAGGTCCAGGACCGCCTCGGGCTCCTTCCAGGACCCGATCTCGCGGGCGGCGTCCCAGCCCAGGACGAGGTGGGGGTGGTCACGGGGCCGCAGGCGGCGGAACTCGCGCAGGGTCTCCACCGTGTAGGAACGGCCGCCCCGCCTCACCTCCACGTCCCAGAGGCCCATGCCGGGCTCGCCATCGACCGCCAGCTGGCACATCCGGAGCCGGTCCTCCGCCCCGGCCCGGGCGCCCTCCTTGTGGGGCGGGCTCCCGGCCGGGATCAGGAGGACCACGTCCAGGCGGGCGCAGCGGAGGGCCACGCGGGCGGCTCCCAGGTGCCCGACGTGGACCGGGTCGAAGGTGCCCCCCATGAGGCCCACCTCCAGGGGGCGGTCGGGGAGCTCGGGGGTCAAGGCCGGTACTCGAACTCTCTTCCGCCCGCCCGGACGGTGTCCCCCGCCCGCGCCCCCGCGGCTTCCAGGGCCGCGCTGGCGCCCACGCGGTCGAGCGCGGCCTGGAACCGGCCCAGCGACTCCGGGGAGTCGAAGTCGGTGCGGAGGACCAAGCGCTCCACGGCGGCGCCGCCCAGCTCGAAGCCCCAGGCGTGCCGGGCCACCGAGGGCGGCCCCGGTGGGCGCGGGAGCGGGCGCAGCCTGTGGACC
>JBOHUY010000373.1:0-8162 GCA_050735015.1 Candidatus Dormibacterales bacterium
AGCTGCTGGAGATGGACATCCGCTCGCCGGAGGCCGCCCGCGTCATCATCGACCGCAGGCCGGACGCCGTCTGCCACCACGCGGCCCAGATGAGCGTCAGCCGGTCGGTCGCCGACCCCGCGTTCGACGCCTCCGTCAACGTCATGGGCTCACTCAACCTGCTGGAGGCGGCGAGGCGGGCCGGGGCCAGGTTCGTGTTCGCCTCAACCGGTGGAGCCCTCTACGGGGACGCGGCCGTGCTGCCCACGCCCGAGACCGAGCCCGCCTGGCCCCTCTCCCCATACGGGGTGGGCAAGCTCTCGGTCGAGCACTATCTGCACTTCTACGGGGTCGAGCACGGGCTGCCCTACGTGGCCCTGCGCTACGCCAACGTCTACGGCCCCCGCCAGAACCCGCACGGGGAGGCGGGCGTGGTCGCCATCTTCTGCCGCGCGCTCTTCCAGGGCCGTCCCCCCGTCGTCAACGGGGACGGCACCAACACGCGCGACTACGTCTACGTGGCCGACGTCGTGGACGCCAACCTGCGCGCCCTGAGCGCCTCGCTGAGTGGCCACTTCAACGTCGGCACGGGCCTCCAGACCGACGTCAACGATCTCCTCGCGATGATCGCCGGATCGGCCGGCCTCGCCGCGGACGGGCGGCACGGGCCGCCCCGGCCCGGGGAGCAGCGCACCTCGGCGCTGGACCCCGCCCTCATCGCCGGCGCCCTCGGCTGGGGGCCGGGCGTGCCCCTCGCCGAGGGCATCGCCAGGACCGTGGACTGGTTCCGGGGCCGCGCCTAGCCGGGTGCGGCCACGAGAGAGGCCGCCGAGCCCGTCGGCCGGCGGCCCCGACGTGGGGGGAATTTCACCCGGCCGCGATGCTTTTCCCAGGTCAGTACCCGTAGCCTCCGCCCCCGGACGAGCCCCCCGAGGAGCCCGATGCGCTGAGGCTGGGGGTGGCGACGTGCCAGGTTCCGCCCTGGGCCTTGATGCCCTCTCCGTTGGCCTGGCCGGCGGCGCTGTCGCTCGCGTAGAGGTAGAGCGGGTGGCCGTTGTAGGTGACCTGGCTGCCGTTGGCGTTGGTGGCCACGGCCAGCTTCCCGGAGAGCGCCTGCATGCTGCTGGGGGCGCTGCTGGAGAGAAGCGGCGGCCAGATCCCGAGGCAGCCGCCCGTGCACTTGACATTGGTCGCGGTGTCGCTGGTGAGGTAGTAGAGCGTCCTTCCCGCGGAGGTGGTGAGGACCATGGTGGTCGTCCCCCCGACCGTGACGCTGGCCTCGTGGATGGTCGCCCCACCGCTCTGGGCGGCGCTGGCGCTGGGGCTCGGGGAGCCGCCCGAGGAGGAGCCCGAGGAGGAGCCCGAGGGGGGCGTGGAGGCGGCGCCGCAGGCGGCGGCCAGCGCCGCCAGCCCGGCCAGGACGGTGAGACGGAGAAGCCTTGTCTGCATGGGTTCCCTCTTGAGAAACGCCACCCCCCTGGAGCGGCGGAATCCGGCGTCTGGTTCCGAAGCTGGATACCGGGGGCGGTTACGCCGGGCGGCCCCTCAGTGCCAGTCCGCGCCCGCCTCGGGAAGTGGGGGCCGGCCCCCCTCCGGGAGGGGTTGGATCCCATAGCCGAGGGCCCTTAGGACCTCGTCCAGCCAGACCAGGACGGTCTCGTGCGTGCCGGCCCAGGTCCCGGGGTCGGCGTGCGGCCCGGCGGTGTCGATCAGGACCCGCCCGGCCGCCCTCAGCAGGCACCGGGCGAGCACCCCCGCCTCGGCGCTCGTGAACTCGAGGCCCTCGAGCTCGCGCGAGATCCAGAAGCAGGCCATGTTGAGGGTCTCGACCCCGATCGGGTCCTGGGCCTCGATGGCCGCGGCCAGCTCCCCTCGAAGCGCGGCGGGGTCCACGACCGTCAGCGGGCGGCGGCCGCCGAGCGGACCAGGACGGCGCCCGCCCGGGCCATGCGGTCGAGGGCGCGCCACCCGTCGCCGGGCGCCACCTCGACGGCCGCCACGGCGTCTTCCAGCACGGTCACTTCGAAGCCCAGCCGCCTCGCGTCCAGGACCGTGTTGAGGACGCAGTAGTCGGTGGCCAGGCCGGCCACGGTGAGGTGGCCGACCCCCTCCCCGCGCAGCCACGCGGCCAGGGCGGTGCCCTCGAAGGCCGAGTACGCCTCGCGGTCGGGGTCGGTGCCCTTGTCGAAGACCTTGCCGACCCGCCCCGCGAGAAGGCGAGGGTGGAAGGCGGCTCCGGGGGTGCCCTGGACGCAGTGGGGGGGCCAGGGCCCGCCCCGGCTCCGGAAGGAGACATGGCCGGGCGGGTGCCAATCCCGGCTGGCCACGACGGGGAGCAACCGCGCGGCCGCGCGGTTGACGTTCTCGAAGATGGCGTCGCCCCCCGGGACGGGCAGCGCGCCGCCCGGGCAGAAGTCCACCTGGGGGTCGACGATGAGGAGCGCCCCGGCCACCGGGACCGGCGAGGGCATGTGGTTATTATTGGCCTTGCCGCCTCATGGATCCAAGCGCGCCGATACTGCTCACCCCTCAAGGTCTCGGCCGTCTCAAGGTCGAGCTCGAGACCGTCCGCGAGCGCCGCCTGGAGGCCGCCGAGCGGCTCAAGGAGGCCTTCCAGCCGGGGGACATCGAGGACAACCCCGAGTACGAGCAGGCCAAGGAAGAGGTGGTCATGCTCGACGCCCGCATCTACGAGCTGGAGGAGACGATCGGGCGCGCCTCCATCCTGGAGGAGCACCACGGGAGCGTGATCGCGGCCGGCTCCACCGTCGAGGTCGAAGACGAGAGCGGCAGCCCCGAGGTCTATCAGCTGGTGGGGGCCGTGGAGAGCGATCCCACCACCGGCAGGATCTCCGTCGAGTCTCCCGTGGGGCGCGCGCTGGTAGGGCGCCGCAAAGGCCAGGTGGTGACCGTGACCGTGCCCTCGGGGATCCTCAAGCTGACCATCAAGTCCGTCCGCTAGGCGCGGCCGGCGGGGCCGGGCGCCGCCGCCCGACTGGCCGCGTGGAAGGCGGTCGCGGGGGCGAGACTATCCTCCTCACGAGATGGCGAAGTCGGAGGGGGGTGACGCCGCCGGACTCGACTCCGAGGCGGTTTCCGGCCGCACGGTGCCGGGGATCTTTTTGCGCCAGGCCGCCCGCCTCGGGCCCCGCTCGATGCTCGCCCACCACGACGGGACCCGCTGGCGGCAGATGAGCTGGACCCAGGCGCGCGAGTCGGTGCTCCGCATCGCCGCGCGGCTCGCCGGGCTGGGGGTGGAGCCCGGCGATCGCGTCCTCCTGCTCTCCGAGAACCGCCTGGACTGGATCCTATGCGACCTCGCCGTGCAGTCGGCGGGAGCCGTGACCGTGCCCGTCCACCCCGGCTCCAGCCCGGCCTCCACGGCCGCCATCGTGAAGGACTCGGGCGCCGCCGTCGCCATCGTGTCGGGCCTCGCCCTGGCGGCGCGCCTGGAGCCCGGGGGCGCGCTCGCGCAAGTCGTCACCATGGACTCGGACCTTTCCGGCTGGACATCGGAGCCCGCCTCCGAGGAACAGGCCGCCGAAGTGCGGCGGCGGCTGGGGACGCTCCGGCCGGACGACGTCGCCACCATCGCCTACACCTCGGGCACCACGGGCGAGCCCAAGGGCGCCGTGCTCCCGCAGCGGTGCTTCGCGGACATGGCGCGCTCCAGCCTCGAGGTCTTCGACATCGGGGAGGGCGACGTCTCCCTCTCCCTCCTGCCCTTCTCGCACATCCTGGAGCGCATGGACGGGATCGTGATCGGGATCGCGGCGGGAGCGACCATGGCCGTCGGCCGTGGCCTCGGCAGCGCCGCCGAGGACCTCCAGGAGATCCGGCCCACGGTCATGGTCGGGGTGCCCCGCATGTACGAGAAGATCCACGAGGCCGTCCTCGACCGGACCGCCAGCCTCGACCCCGCCCGCCGGGCCCTGTTCGTCTGGGCTCTCGCCACGGGCCGCGCCCACGCGCTGGCCGGGCGGCCCGGCCCCTGGCTCCGGCTCCGACACG
This sequence comes from Candidatus Dormibacterales bacterium, assembly GCA_050735015.1. Taxonomy (GTDB): domain Bacteria; phylum Chloroflexota; class Dormibacteria; order Dormibacterales; family Dormibacteraceae; genus JBOHUX01. The sequence continues at coordinate 3,991 of JBOHUY010000373.1, forward strand.
CGGCGGCAAGCGCGCTGGTGCTGCGAGGACTCCACCGGCGCATCACGGGGGGGCGTCTGCGCTTCTTCGTGAGCGGCGGGGCCCCCCTCTCGGCGGAGGTGGAGTCGTTCTTCTGGGCCATCGGTGTCCCGGTCCTGCAGGGTTGGGGGCTGACCGAGACCACCTCCGGGGCGACGTCGAACACCGAGCGCGAGCACCGCTTCGAGACCGTGGGGCGCCCGCTGCCCGGGGTCGAGGTCCGGCTGGCGGGGGACGGCGAGATCCTGGTCCGGGGCCCCGGTCTCATGACCGCCTACCACAACCTCCCGCAGGAGAGCAGCCTGGCCCTGGCGGAGGACTGGTTGCACACCGGCGACGTGGGGGTCTTCGACGCTGAGGGCTTCCTCACCATCACCGACCGCAAGAAGGACCTCATCAAGACCGCGGGAGGGAAGTACGTGGCGCCCCAGCCCCTGGAGGCGCGCCTGGAACGTGACAGGATCATCCGCCGGGCCATCGTCGTCGGCGACGGCAGGCCCTACGTGGTCGCCCTCGTCGTCCCCGACTGGGAGGTCCTGGCCGCGCTGGGCCTGGCCGGCGAGCCCGGCGAGCTCGTCGTCGACCCCCGCGTGGCGGCCCTGGTCCAGGTCCCCGTGGATGCGCTCAACCGGGAGCTGGCCGCCTTCGAGACGGTCAAGCGGGTGGGCCTCTTGAGCCTCGACTTCACGGAGGAGGCCGGTGAGATGACGCCGACGCTCAAGATGAGGCGAAAGCTGATCCAGGCCCGCTACGCCGCCCAGATCGACGCACTCTACGCGGCCCCGCCCGAACCCCGTGAGACGGGCACGTCGGGCGGGCCCGGAGCTTTGATGGCGGATGTGACGAGCCCCGTCAGGAGGCAACCATGAGCAGCCCGGTGGACCTCTCGGAGATGCACGTCGCGCTCGACCGCCTCCGCCGGCAGCTGTGTCACTGCGGGATGGCGGGCGAGTGCCTCGGGTGCCGGGGCGTCGAGATGGTGCGCGCCCAGGTCGAGGCGGTGGCGGCCGCGGCCAGCCAGCCCGTGCTGCTGCAGGTCGCGCAGGAGGCGGCCGCCAAGGACATGGCGTCCCAATTCCAGGGCATGGCCGAGAAGCTGCTCGGGGACCCCGAGATGCGCCGGGCCGCGGAGGCCATGCAGGAGCGCATCATGGCCGACCCCGATCTGCGCCGGATGATGGAGGAGATGATGCGGCGCCTGGGCGGGCCCCCGGAGGAAGCCTAACCGGCCCGGGCCGTCCAGCTCCCCTGGCTGGGTTCACTGCCCGGCCAGGACAATCTACCGAGGCCAGGTCACCGGCGACGGGCCCGTCGATCGCCACCGCGGTTGGGGGTGGGGAGCCCATTCCTTCGGATCGCCAATCCGAAGACGCATGATCCCTCATGCCGACCCCCCGCCGAATTTCCAAAAGAGGGGTTCCCGTTCGCGATGCCAGGCTAGCTTGGGCGAGCGCGGTCAGGGGCCCGTGGCGGTACTACGACCATAGGAATCCGTCCCCCCCGGGCGGCACCAGTACGATCGCAGAGATTCTCCAAGCAAGCCGCCTCTTTAATACGATCGTACGCATTTCAACTGAGTTGGGACGAACGCGGCCGGCAGCAATCGCGCATGTGTCAACGGACAGCAGGATCTCCCGGTGGACGGACACGAAACCTCCCGGCTGGCGGACACCAGAATTCCTGGTAGACGGACACCAAACTTCCGGGCAGGCTGAGCTCAGATCAGAGGCTTCACCCCCTTGCCGGCGGTGGCTTCTGCCAAGCGAATGGAGCCTGCCTCGGCGTCGATGAGGACCATGTGGGCATGGTGGAGGAAGCGGTCGACCGCGGGCGTGGCCAGGCCCTTGGGCAGGATGGTGTCGAAGCCGGACGGGTGGAGGTTGCTGGTCAGGGCGACGCTGCGCTTTTCGTAGGCGGCGTCGATGACGCGGTAGAAGGCCTCGGCCGCGTCCTGCCCCGAGGGGAGCATTCCAATGTCATCGATGACGATGAGGTCGGCGCGGCAGATGCGGGCGACCACGCGCTGCACGGAGGCGTCGACCTTGGCGCGACCGATGGTGGCGGTGAGCGACTCCAGGGTGAACCAGGCGACGCGCATGCCCTTCTCGATGGCAGCGCCACCGAGGGCTTCGCAGAAATGGGTCTTGCCGGTGCCGCTGGGTCCGGTGATGGCCAGGTTCTCGGCGCGGCCGACCCACTCCAGGGTCATCAGCGCCTGCTGGGTCGGCGAGGGGATGGTCGAGTCCTCCCGGCGCCAGCTGTCGAAGGTCTTGCCGGAGGGAAAGCCGGCGGCCTTGCGCCGCATGGAGCGGGTGGCCAGGTCGCGCCCGCGGATCTCCTCCAGAAAGAGGACTCGCAGCACCTCGGCCGGGTCCCAACGCTGGGCCCGGGCGGTAGCGCAGATCTCCGGAGCCATGCGGCGCATGTAGGGCCAGCGCATGCGCCGGAAGAGCACGTCGAGCTCGGCCGGGAGTGGAGGAGCCTGTGGTGCCTTCACTTGCCGAACTCCTTCCAGGCGCCGGTGCCCCGCTGAACCGAGAAGCGTTCGTCCGCGCCGAGCAGGTGCAGCGGGGGCCGGTCGATGTGCTCGAGGATGGATGCCAGGTCGTTCTCCCCGAAGCGCTCGGACTCAGCCGCGCGAGCCAGTGCCTCGTCCACGCGCTCGCGCCCACACAGAGCGGCCAGCTCGACCGCCCGGCTCATCTTGGAACGGATCCGGCCGATGCCGGAGGCGGCCGCGGCACGGAGCCAGCGCTCGGCGCCGGGACCGATGTCCAAGAAGGCCTGCTCGGAGGCCGTCCGAGGGCGGAGCTTGGGGGCTTTGACGCCGCGACCGTTGGGGTGGTCAGGGTAGTGCTCGTCGAGGATGCGCGGCCGCCCTGGTGTGGAGAGCTCATGGCGGATGATCTCGACCAGGTGGCCGACCCGGTCGCGCCCGACCACCACCATCTCCTCACCCTCGACGCGGACCCAGACCTCCTGACCGACGTGGCCGGGCGGAGTGGAGTAGGGCACGTCGCCGAGATGGACGGTCTGGTCGTCGCGGACCGTCCTGGTCTCGCCCAGGGCGGCGGCATAGGGCTCGGGAGGAAGGGTGTGCAGGTGCTGGCGCTCCTCGGCCAGCATCTCCATCGGCGCCCGCCGCGTCGCCCGGTGCGGCCTCTCGTTCAGCTCAACCATCGTTTCCTCGCAGGCGACCACCAGGCTCTTGAAGTGGCCGTAGGTTGGCAGCAGGTTGGCATCGGTGGGGACCAGGTCGGCCTTGGCCACGCGCACGGTGGCCTCCGAGCCGCCCTTGGTTTCGGGGTCGTGGGGCGTGCAGGTCTCGACCTTGAGACCGTAGTGGCGACCGGCGGCCACCAGGTCGGGATGACGCACCGGCACGCCCGCCACCCGGTCGCTGGTCAGCGTCCGCTCGTTGTCGGTGAGCAGGTAGGTCGGCGCTCCCCCCAGACGGCGCAGCGTGTTGTCGAGGCAGGAGAGCACGGTGCCCAGGGTCCGGTCCCAGGTCGGGATGATGACCCGGTAGCGGCACCAGGCCAGCCAGGCGCAGAACAGGTAGGTCTGGCGCAGCTCGATGACCGGGCCCCAGCCCCAGTCGTACTGCAGCCACATCCCCGGTTCGGGTATCCAGGGCCGGTAGGTCCGTCGGTGGCCGTTGCGGAACTGGACCTTGGCCTCGGCCACCGCCCGTCTGATGGTGCGCTCGTCGCCGGCAAAGCCCATCGCCACCAGCCGGTCGTAGACCACGTCGGCCCGAACCTTGGCGTGGGAGTGGTCGACGAGCTCCTCGATCTTCTCCGCATAGAAGTCCACCAGCCGAGCCCGCCGGGCCCGGCGGTAGGGGTCGTACCCGGCGTCGCGGCGGGCGACGTAATGGGCCACGGTCTTCGGGTCGCAGCCGGCCAGCTGGGCGGCTGACCAGGCGTTGCGAGTGAGGTCGAACGCTTCGAGTATTTCCATGATCTCCTGGTTGCTCTTGGCCACGGCTCTCCTCCGACGTAGGCAGGGACGTTGTCGTCCTCAAGTACGCCCTCGGCTGCCGCAGCGGTGGACAGGGACGGGAGGTTTGCTGTCCGCCTACCCGGAGATTTGCTGTCCGCCCACCGGGAATTCCGTGTCCGCCTACCAGGAGTTTCTACTGTCCGCTCTCA
>JBOHUY010000374.1:0-3288 GCA_050735015.1 Candidatus Dormibacterales bacterium
GAGGCGTCCTGGTAGTTGACCGAGCCCGCGTAGAGGACGGCCTCGTAGCCGCCCGCCACCAGGTAGGTGCGTGAGGTCCGGGTGCGCAGGCTGGGCACCTCCCCGGAGGGGGTCACGGCCCCGGCGCGGGTTGAGGTCGTGCCCGCGGGCGCCCGTGCACTCAGGAGAGCGCCGGCGGGGGGCGGGGACGAGGAGCGCGGGACAGGCGCGGGCGCCGGGGCTCCGGAGGCGGCGCGCACGGCAGCCACCAGGCTGAGATCGGAGCCCGGGCGCAAGCTGCCCACCAGGACGCCCAGGACAACGGCCAGTACGATCGCGGCACGACGGCCCATCTTCTGGTACCCCCGAGTGACGCGCAACGGCAAACCAGCCTCAGCGCCCTGGGGGCTCGCGCGAGATGGAGGCGACCTCCCTTCGACCTCAACGAAAAGTCACCTGCGGGATCCCGCCCGTGCGCCTTGGCTGGCATACATAACACGATCGGCCTTGGGCGTCAAGCCTTTTGCAAAGCCCCGCCAATGTTCTGACTGGCCGGCACGGCAAGCACTTTATTCACAGGGCTGAGCAGAACGGCGAGGGCGGCCTCGTGAATTGCCCTTTGAGCAACCAGGCACGGCGCCCGCGAGCGCCAGGCACGGGAGACTTGAACTCGGGCTCCTCCGCGCGCGCCTCGAGCGTGGGCACCGCGAGGTCCCGCTCCCGCGCGCCGGCTAACGACCGCCGCCGCCGGGCGGCCAGCCCCAGGGCGGGGGCCCTGCCAGCGCCGCCCGCGAGAGCACCGCGAAGGTGAGCATCGTGTTGCCCGCCTCGAGGGGGCCGGCGGAAAAAAGCGCCCTCTGGCTCCTTCTCATCACGTGGCTCCCCTCCCCGCCCAGCCCGGCCGACACCACCTTCCAGCCGCTCGCTGCAGGCGGGGCGCGCCCACCGTCTGCTCTGCGGGACCGGAGCCCTGGAGGCGGGCTGGAAGAAGGCCTCGGCGATCCCGAAGGCGAGCGCAACCGGGACCAGAGGGTCGCCCGGAGACGGCCGCCCGGTCAGCGCCCTTTGAAGGTGGGCGCCTGCTTGGCCAGGAACGACATCACGCCCACCGCCGCGTCCTCGGTCAGGCTCGCCCGGGCGAAGTTCCGGGCCTCCAGGCGAAGCCCTTCCTCGAGCGTCATGTCGAGCCCCTCGACGACCGCCTCCTTGATGAGGGCGAGGGCCCGCGTGGCCGCCCGGGAGAGCCGGCCCGCCAGCTCGGCCGCGGCCCCCTCCAGGTCGGCGGCGGGGAGCGCACGGTGGACGAGGCCGATCGCCTCCGCCTCGGGGGCGAGAAGACGCCGGCCCTCGAGGAGAAGGGGGAGCGCCCGCCCGCGCCCGATCAGCCGGGGCAGCCTCTGCGTGCCCCCGGCGCCGGGCATGATGCCGAGCGAGGCCTCGGTCAGCCCGATGGTGGCGCGTCCGTCGTTCGCCATCAGGCGGTAGTCGCAGCAGAGGGCCAGCTCGCAGCCGGCGCCAAGGGCGTGTCCCGCGATGGCCGCTATGACCGGCTTGGGACAGCGCTCAACGGCCGTGAAGGAGGCCGACATGGCCGCCGACATGGCCGCGATGGCCTTTTCCGCCCCCTCCGCCCCGCGGTCCACGGCGGCCATGGCGGAGAGGTCGGCGCCCACGCTGAAGTGGCGCTCGTAGGCGCTCTTGAGGACCACCGCGCGCACCTCGGGATCGGTTCCCAGCCCGGCGAAGGCCTCCTCCAGCTCCCCCGCGATGTCGGGAGCCATGGCGTTGTTGCCCCCCCGGTGCATGACCACCCAGGCTACGGCCCCCTCCCGGGCCACGTCGAGGGTGCCGGGCCGGCCGCTCACGCCGTGAAGAGCGGGATCCCGCCCGCCACCTCGAGGGCGGCGCCCGTGATGTAGCCGGCCTCCTCCGTGCAGAGGAAGGCGACGGTGGCGGCGATGTGGCGGGGCTCGCCGAAGCGCTTGAAGACGGTGCGGGCGCGGAACCTCTCGTAGATCCCGGACTGGACCTGCTCCGCCTGCTTCATGGCCTCGCTGCCGATGATGCCGGGCACGACCGCGTTGGCGGTGATGCCGTGACGGCCCCCCTCCAGTGCGGCCGTCCTGGCCAGGCCGATGACGGCCGCCTTGCTGGCCGAGTAGCTGGCCTGCCCGAAGCCGCCCATGGTGCCCGCGATGGAGGCCATGAAGACGATGCGCCCCCAGCCGTTCGCGACCAGGTGGGGCCAGGCCTCCTTGGTGCAGTTGAAGGCGCCCGTGAGGTTGACGCGGACGTCGCGATCCCAGAGCTCGTAGGACTGGTTCGGGATCTGGGCCACGTGGTCCAAGGTGGCCGCGTTGTTGACCAGGATGTCGATCTTCCCGAACTCCTCTCGGACCTGGCCCATGACCTCGGCCACTCGAGCGCGGTCGGTGACGTCCATCTTGATGGCCGCCGACCGTCGGCCCATGCGCCGGATCTCCTCCGCGGTCTGGTTGCTGCGGACCCAGCCCTGGCCGGCGGCGACGCGCGCGAGGACGCTGCCGGAGGCCTCCACGGCCGCCTCCAGGCCGGGGTCGTCCTCGACCAGGATGTCGGTCACGACCACGTCCGCGCCCAGCTCGGCGAGGGCCAGCGCGTCCTCGCGGCCGAGCCCGCGCGAGGCGCCGGTGACGACGGCCACCCGTCCCGTGAGATCGAACATGCCCCGGGTCATCCTCCTCTGAACGCTCGCCGGCCTCGGGGCCCGGTCGGGCCCCGGGCTCATGATGGGGGCTCGGGCCGGGGCTCTTCCAGCGCCACCTCGGCGAAGGCCCGGGAGACCACGCGCACCCCCTCCTGGTTCTCCGCCCACAGCTCGAGGCCGGCCACGCCCGCCTCCACCTCCGCCACCCGCCCCCCGCAGACGAGCGTGTCCCCCGGGCGCACCATGCCCGCGAAGCGGCAGCCGACCCTCCTGACGCGGCGGGGATCGCCCGCCCAGGTCGCCACCATGGTGGCCAGGACGCCCATCTGGAGCATTCCGTGCGCGATCACGCCCGGCAGCCCCACCGAGCGCGCGAAGGCCTCGTCCAGGTGGATGGGGTTGTGGTCCCCCGAGGCCTCCGCGTAGGCGGCGATGCCCTCCCGCGTGATCTCCCGCCTCAGGGTCGGGAGGAAATCGCCCGGGGCCGCCCTCACGGCCGGATCACGGCCAGCATCCGGGAGGAGCAGAGCGGCCTGCCGGCGTCGTCGCGGCAGCGCGTCTCCAGGGTCAGAAAGCGCATGCCCCGGCGCACCACGTCGTGGGTCACGGTGGCCTCCGCGCTG
>JBOHUY010000375.1:0-4451 GCA_050735015.1 Candidatus Dormibacterales bacterium
GACACCGCCTTCCACGCCACGCTGCCGGCCGCCGCGCGCGAGTACGCGGTGCCCCCCTAGTGGCGTCGGCTGGGGGTCCGCCGGTTCGGCTTCCACGGCCTCTCCCACAGGTACGCGGCCGGGCGCGCGGGGCAGATGCTGGGCCGGCGCGGGCTCCGCTGCGTGACCTGTCACCTGGGCTCAGGGGCCTCGCTGGCGGCCGTTCGGGACGGCCGGTCGGTGGACACCACGATGGGATTCACCCCCCTCGACGGGCTCGTCATGGCGACCAGGTCGGGCGGCGTCGACCCCGGCCTGGTGCTCTGGGTGCAGCAGCAAGAAGGCCTCACGCCCGCCCGCGCCCTGGAGGCTCTCGACCGCCGCTCCGGGCTGGCCGGTCTGGCCGGGAGCCCCGACATGCGCGAGGTCCTGGCGCGCCGGGCGGCCGGCGACGAGGCCGCCGGCCTGGCCGTCGAGGTTTACCTCCACCGCCTGCGGGCGCATATCGCGGCCATGGCGGCGGCCATGGAAGGGCTTGACGCGCTCGTCTTCACGGGCGGGGTGGGTGAGCGCGCCCCGGCCCTGCGCGAGGAGGCCTGCCGGGGGCTCTTGTTCCTGGGCGTGGAGGTGGACCCGGACCTCAACCGGGGGGCCGAGCCGGACGCCGAGATCGGGGCCGAGGGCGCGCCGGCGAGGACGCTGGTGGTGGAGGCGCGCGAGGACCTCGAGATCGCGCGCGAGGTGAGGGCGGTCCTGGGCCGGGCATGACCGGCCCGCCGCGCGACGCCTTGGCAAGATCGAGGTCCAGTAGAGGGTCTTGGGGGCGCCCTCGGGCGCGGGAGCTTCCCCTCAGCCGGATCGTGGCGGCCCTGCCCGAGAACGTCCCCTTCGTGGCCCCGGAAACGCTCGAGCGCCGCCTGGGGCGGCCCTTCCGGGCCCGGCTGGGGGCCAACGAGAGCGCCTTCGGCGCCTCGCCCCTGGCCCTCCGGGCGATGGCCGCCGAGCTCTCCCGCTCCGCCCTCTACGGGGACCCCGAGTGCTGGGTGCTGAGGAGCGCGCTCGCCTCCCATCTGGGCGTGGGCGCGGAGTCGGTCGCCGTGGGGAGCGGGATCGACGACCTGCAGGGCCTCGTGGTGCGCGCCCTCATGGACCCGGGCGACGTGGCGGTCATGTCACAGGGCGCCTACCCCACGTTCGCGTACCACGTGGCGGGATCCGGCGGGCGCGTGGAGGCGGTCCTTTACCGTGACGACCGCAACGACCTGGAGGCGCTGGCGGCGGCCGCGCGGAGGACGGGGGCGACGCTCGTCTTCCTGGCCAACCCCGACAACCCGACGGGCGCCTGGGTCGAAGCCGGCGAGCTTGAGGCATTTCTCGACCTCCTCCCGCCGGGATCCCTCCTGGTCCTGGACGAGGCCTACGTCGAGTTCGCCCCCGGGGACCGCCTCCCGATCGACGCCGGCGACCCCCGGCTGGTGCGGCTGCGGACCTTCAGCAAGGCCTACGGCATGGCCGGCCTGAGAGTCGGCTACGCCGTCGGCGAGCCCCGGCTGCTGGCCGCCTTCGACCGCATACGCCTTCACTTCGGCGTCAACCGCGTCGCGCAGGCGGGGGCAAAGGCGGCCCTCTCGGACGGGGGCTTCCTCGCGGAGGTGGTCCAGGCCGTGGCCCGGGGCCGTCTCGACTACCTGGCGCTGGCGGACCGCGCCGGCATCGGCGCTCTGCCCTCCTGGGCCAATTTCGTGGCCTTCGACCTCGGCACCAGGGGACGCGCCGAGCGCGTCCTGGAGGGCCTGGGGCGCCGGGGCGTCTTCGGGCGCAAGCCCGCGGCGCCGCCCCTCGACCGCTGCCTGAGACTCACCGTGGGCACGGAGCCGGAGCGTCAGATCGCGGCCGAGGCCCTCACGGAGGCCGTCCGCGAGACGGCCTGAGCCGGGTGCGGGGCGCAGGCCCGGCCGAAAGGCGGCCGGGCCGCTCCCGCGGTCACCCTCAGAGCCAGAGCTTGTAGGCGGAGGAGAAGTCGAGCGCCGTGGCCCAGGTCAGATACATGAGCCAGAGGCCTGTGAGGAGGTGGAAGAAGCCGAGGGCGCGCTCGCCGAGGCCCATGCCCAGGCTGGCGAAGATGTCGCTCACGTAGATGCAGGTCAGGCCCACGAAGAGGAGGGCGACGGGGACGTCCTGGGAGGACCCCCCCGCGAAGACGACGATGCCCAGCACCGAGATGAACGTGAACGCGATCGCCATGAAGGCGTTGGGCCTGGCGCTGGCCCCCAACGAGCGGTTGAGGCCGATCGCCCACCAGTGGACGCCGTACGCGGTGAAGGCGAGGGCCGCCATGTAGAGGGGCGGGGCCACGATGGAGTGGAACCAGACCAGCCCCACGAAGAGCAGGATGCCCGTGATGAACTGCATGAAGCCGGGCATCCAGATGCCCCAGATGCCGGTCCCGAGATCGATCTCCTTGGCTCTTTTGGGGAAGTGGAACAGCTCTTGGGGCCCGTAGATGAGGTAGCCCGTGCCGAGCCCGAAGAAGCCCACGGCGAGCGGCGGGAAGTCCGATACGGGGAGGCTGACGACGCTGGATAGCATCATCTCCTCGGCCCTCCGCCGGCCGGGACGGGCGAGGGGCCCGGCGGAACCACGCGACTGAGACAGGCTGAGACCACGGCGGTTACCTCCCGAGCAACGGATTGGCGAATGTGGCTGATCTTTTCGTCAAGACAGCCGACGTGTCAAGTTTCGAATGCGCCGGCGGGCGGCGGTGCGCGGCCCACGCACATGTGAGCACCCGGCCGACCCCGCCCGAGCGCGCCCGCGCCGTCACGTTTTCGTCACCAAACCCTGCACTTGCAGGATGCCGCCCGGAAGGCGCCGATGGGACACTCGCCGCAACCATGCGTCCGGCCCAAGAACGTCAGCCCCCGGCCCACACAGCGCTCGTGCTCGGCGTCGACACGGGCACGGTGGAGCGCGTCTGCACGACGCTCATGCGGGCGGGCTTCGCGGTGGAGACCGCCTACTCCGCCGAGGAGGCACTCGCGCACCTGCGCGGGATCAAGCCCGACGTCCTGGTGGCGGACCTCGCGCTCCCCCGGGACCAGAGCGTGCGCCTCATGCGGGCGATCATCGACGACGCCGCGCTCTCGAACATGAAGGTGGTAGGGCTCACCCCCACGCCGGGGGCCCAGGGCGGGACCTCGGCCGGGCTGGCCGTGATCTGCGACGAGCAGCTCCCCACCTCGCTCGACCCCGCCCGCCTCGGCCACCGGGTCCGGGAGGCCCTGCGGCGGCGACGCGAGGCGGGCGAGGCGACGCTCGCCTCCTGGGGCCTCAGCTGACGGGGGCCTGACCCTTTAGGGGGCCCCGTCCCCTTTTGCCGCGAATCCTCCGCCGGCCACGCCCCCGCTCAGGGCGCCCAGATGTCCCCCACCGTGTACCCGGCCGGGAAGGGGTCGTCGGGGTCGAGGACGTAGCGCGCCGTCCCCGTGACCCACGCCGAGCCCGTGATGGTGGGCACCACGGCGGCCCGCCCCGCGAGACGGACCTCCCTTCTCAGCCGGCCGCTGAAGACGGTGCCCAGGATGCCCTCGTGCCGGAACTCCACGTCCAGCGGCAGCCGGCCCCGGGCGTGGAGCGTGGCCATGACCGCTGAGGTGCCGGTGCCACAGGGCGAGCGGTCGAGGGCCCCGGCCAGGGTCCGGGGACGCGGGCCGAGCTCGCCGGTGGAGACCACGACGGCGTTCTTGAGGTCGGCGTCGGGCCGGCTCGCGGGGCCGGAGAAAAGGGCTATCGTGGGGCCGGCGATGCCGGGGTTCTGGGGGTGCACCGCGGGCACCTGCTCGCGCGCGGCGGCCTTCACCATCTCCCCCAGCCGGGTGATGTCGCGACCCTCGTCCGGCGTCAGCCTGAGCCCCAGGGGGGCGGCCTGCATGATGACGTAGAACATGCCGCCGTAGGCGACGTCCACCCTCACGGTGCCGAGGCCGGGGACCTCGACCTCGGCGTCGAGCCGGGACACGAAGGAGGGCACGTTCTCGAACGTGATCGACGTGGCGCGGCCGCCGCTGACCTCGGCCCGCACCGCGATCAGGCCCGCGGGCGTCTCCAGCACCATCTCCGTGACCGGCTCGGTGACCTCCACCAGCCCCATCTCCACCAGCACGGTGGCGACGCAGATGGTGTTGCTGCCGGACATGGGCACGTACTCTGTCTGCTCCATGATCACGAAGCCGGCGTCGGCCCTCTCGTCGGTGGGCGGGAGCAGGACGTTGCAGTTGGCGGCCGGGTACCCCCTCGGCTCCCGCAGCATCAGGAGGCGCAGCCAGTCGAACTCCTGGCCCAGGTGCCGCATCTTCGCGTACATCGTCTTCCCGGGGACCTCGGGCACTCCCCCCACGAGGACCCGGCCGGGCTCCCCGGCCGCGTGGGCGTCCACGGCCCAGAGCTCGCGGACGAACCGCCCCGGCACGCGC
>JBOHUY010000376.1:0-2502 GCA_050735015.1 Candidatus Dormibacterales bacterium
AGCCCGACCACCGCCCCGTACCGGCGGGGATGGCGGGCGGCGAACTCGAGCGCCAGGCAAGCCCCCTGGGAGAAGCCCAGGAGGACGGTGCGCGCGGCGGGGAGGCGCGCTTCCACGCGACCCAGCAGCCCTCCCACCGCGCGCAGCGCCGAGGAGAGCCAGGGCTCGTTGCTGGCGAGCGGCTCCGTGAACCTGTTCGGGTACCAGGTGCCGCCCCCAGCCCGGGGCGCCAGAAGCGCGAAGCCGGGCAGCGCCAGGCTGCGGCAGCTGAAGAGGATGTCCTCGGGGGAGGCCCCCCGCCCGTGCAGCAGCACCACGGCCCCCGACGCCCGCTCCAGGGGCTCTCCCGCCTCCAGGGGGGCGAGGCCCAGGTGGGGGTCGGCCCCCCTCTCAGCGGGCACGGCTTCGGGAGACGTCCGGGACGGTGATGGGGGGGAGGTCGAAGTCCAGGCGGCCCCTCCGGTCCTCGTACTGGGGTGGGAGCTGGAGCGAGCCACCCAGGTCCTGGACGGGCTCGTCCACGGTGAAGCCGGGCCCGTCGGTCGCGATCTCGAAGAGGACGCCCCCCGGCTCCCGGAAGTAGACGGAGCGGAAGTACTTGCGCTCGATCACGGGGGTGACCCGCCGGTCCGCCTCCTGGAGGGCCGCGCGCCAGGCCAGCTGGTGCTCGTCGCCGGTGGCGCGCCAGGCCACGTGGTGGACGGTCCCGGCCGCCTCCTCGCCCGCCCCCCGGGCCGCGTCCACGAGCACCTCCACGGACGCCCCCGCGCCGCCCGGGCCCGTCTCCAGGCGCAGCCTTCCCTCCTCCCGCCCGGTCTCGCGGAAGCCCATGGTCTCGAGCAGGAAGCGTGCGGTGGGCTCCTCCCGCCCGACCAGCAGGCCGACCGAGTGGAAGCCCCGGATTGCGTGCCGGGGCTCGACCGGGCCTTCCTCCCAGGGCGACCACCGGTCATCCGAAGCCTCCCCCACCAGCTCCAGCCGGATCCCGTCCGGGTCCTCCAGGGAGAGCGCCTCGAGCCCGAACCGGCCCGCCCCGGCCACCTCGATCCCGGCCGCCCGGAGCCGGTCCGCCCAGAAGCCGATCGAGCCCGCCGGGACCGCGAACGAGACGGCCAGGACCTGGCCCGTGCCCTGGGCCCGGTGGGGCAGGTGCGGCCATCCGAAGTAGGTCATGGCAGTGCCCGGCGTCCCCACGTGGTCCCCGAAGTAGACGTGGTAGGTGTCGGGGACGTCGAAGTTGACCGTCTTCTTGATGAAGCGCAGGCCCAGGACCCCCACGTAGAAGTCGACGTTCCGCTGGACGTCGCCCGTGATGGCGGTCACGTGGTGGATGCCGGGTACGTTCTCAGGCACGGACTCTCCTCCTGGCCTCGAAGTTCCTGGCCTCGAAGTTCGCGGCTCGACCATGTTATGCGCGTCCGACCGGCGAGGTCGGGCGCCTTTCAGCCCCCGCGCAGGTGCTCTGTGGCCTCCTCCTCTGTCCGGGCCCAGATCTCGCGCGCCATGGGTGCCGCCGCCTCCTCCTGGATGTGCGCCACCAGCCCGATGGCGCGGGCCAGCACGGCGAGGCCCCGGCAGGCCTGCCAGGGGAAGCCCAGCTCGGACGCGATCGCCCCCACCGCGCCGGTGGCGTTGACGGGCAGCCGCCGCCCCAGCACCCGCGAGGCCTCCTCGGAGACCAGGCCGATGAGCTCGACGTGCCGGCCCGCGAAGCCGTGCTCGGCGGCCACCTCGAACAGCCTCGGCACCCTGGGGTCTAAGGGGTCGTGGAGGGGATGGCCGACGCCCGGGACCGGGCTGCCCGTCTCCCGCCGGAGGGCCACGGCCCGCTCCGCGGTGAGGGCCGCGTCCTCGCCGGGAGGGGCGGCCGCGACCGCCTCCTGGAGCATGCGGGCGGCGTCGCCGACGGGTCCCCCGAAGCGGTCGCCGAGCCCCAGCAGCCCGGCCGCCACGGCCCCCTGCACGGACTCCGGAGCCCCCAGGTAGGTCATGCGGGCGGCGATGACACTGGGGGTGACGCCGTGCTCCACGAGCGTGATCGCGATGGCGTTGAAGACCGCCGACTCAGCCGCGTTGGGCAGGTGGCCGCGGAGCTCGAGGAAGGCGAAGTCGCCGAGGCCAACCCTGCCGATGAGGTCGGGCAGGTCGTGGCCCCGCACGACGATGCGGTCGGCGCTGCTCCAGGCCACGTCCGAGCGCAGCCGCCGCCCCTTGGAGAGGGGGCTCACCGTCTCACCGTGAGCCGGGTCTTGTACCCGCTCTCCCCGAAGTCCGACTCCAAGACCAGCTCCACCCGGCTGCGGAAGGTCAACCGCGAGCGTATGGCGGCCTCGATCCTGGCCGCCAGCGCGGGGTCGGCCGCGCCCCCCGGCGCCACCTCCACCTCGACCGGCACCGGCGGCTCGACGCGCACGTCCCGGCTCTTGCGGACGACCCGGGCCCGCCCCGTCACCTGGGGCCGGAAGTCTCCCACCACGCCCAGGATGGCGGAGGGGTGGACGT
>JBOHUY010000377.1:0-3130 GCA_050735015.1 Candidatus Dormibacterales bacterium
CGCTTGAGGCCTCCGATCTAGCCCGCGGCGGCGAAGCCCCCGGCCTCCTGCGCCGCTCTCGCCGCCAGCCTCCCGCCGGCGATCCGGTGGGCGGGGCCTGAGGCCGCCAGCCGTGGGCCGAGGCGGATCCCGGCGACGAGAGCGACCAGTATCACGGTGGGGCCGGCGGCGGCCACCTCGAGGACGCGAGCCAGGGGGTCGCCGGGCCCGTGCAGAGCCAGCTGGAGTGCCGCCGCCGGGATCAGGAAGGCGGCCATGGCGGCGACGTCGAAGGCCTTGTCCAGCATCATCGAGGAAAGGCATGCGCCCGCGGGGACCGGGTGCCTTCGCCCGATCCAGAAGAATCGGATGGCGTCGCCCGCGCGAAGGGGGAGGAGGTAGTTGGCGAGGTTGCCGGCGGAGTTCACCCAGAACATCTCGGACGCGGGCAGGTCGAGGACAGGGCGCATCAGGAGCTTCCACCGGCCGGCCCTCAGAAGCGCGCTGGCGACCGTACAGAAGGCGATCAGGGCCAGTGGCCAGAGGTGGTGGGGCCGGGCGTTCCGCCAGACCTGGGCGATGGGCACGCTGTGCAGCCAGAAGGCGAGGAGGGCGAGGCCCGCGGAGGTCTGCAGGGCCACGCGCAGGCGGGCCGGGAGGCGGGCCGGGCGGGCGCCCGAGACCGGCGGGAGGGGCGGCGGGGGTGGTCGGTTCGTCATCTGTGGCAGGACGAGGTCGGGGGGGCCGCCCGTCGCTCCCTGGGTCTAACGGGGAGCCTGCGCGCATCTTGTCGGCGCCTCTTTGATAAATTGGCCCGGAGGCCCCGAGGCCGGCCTCACGACCTCCAATCCGTGAACCGTCCTCTGCTGCCGGGAGGTGTGCTTTGCGCTCGCTGAGACGCCGGATCCGAGCCCGCAGCTGGCTCCTGTCGATACTCGCGACCCTCCTGCTGGCTGGTCTACTACTCGATGCCCAGGCCTCCCGGCAGGGAGGCGGTCTGGTCGGCCTGGCGCCCCCCCCTGCCCGCGAGGCCGTGCGCTTCGGCCTCCTCGTGCTGGCCACGGCACTGGGCGCCGCGGCCGTCCGCTCGGGGATGTCCGCCGCCTTCGGATCGGGCCTGAGGCAGGGTGCCGTGGTGTGGCGCAACGTCATCTCCTGGACTCTCTACGGCCTCCTGGCGCTACTGGTGACGGGTGCACTCGGCGTCGACCTCTCGGGCTTCCTGGTGGGGGGTGCGATCGTGGGCGTGGTGGCGGCCGTGGCCGCGCAGTCGTCGCTGGGCAACTTCTTCGCCAGCATGGTGCTGCTCGCGACGCGCCCTTACTCGGTCGGGAGCTGGGTGCACCTCAGGGTCTGGACGGGGGCCGGGGAGTACGAGGGCATCGTCACGGACGTGGGGACGGTGCATACCCAGATCTCAGCGGGTGACCGCGTCATGCGCATCCCCAACAGCGCGGTCATCACGGCGGTGCTGACGACCGGCTACGCCCCTCTCCAGGTCGAGCTGGACCTGGACCTTCCGAAGGGTTCGCCGCTCGCCGCCGTCGAGGAGCGGATACGCGATCGCATGCCCCTGGGCGCCGGGGGCTCCGCGACCCTCGTGCCCGTCCGCTACCGGGCTGTAGAGGAGGGGATCCTCTCCTGCCACCTGACCATCCGCTCCCACTCCCGCATCACGGCGAGCCGGCTGGTGGAGGCGCTGGACGAGGCGCTCGAGGTCGCGGACGCGGAACGCAGCCTGGCCTCCTGAACCACGCCACCCGGGCCTCGAGGGCCACAGAAATAGGGAAGCCCGCCGTCGCGGGCTTCCCAGGCTGGGGTGGGGCGTGGAGTTCAGTGCTCACCGCACATCGGGTTCACCTTTGTGCGTCGAAGATATGGTAGCACAGATGGCGCCGATCCACAAGATGTTGACACCCTGTGGATAAAGGCTTCCGGCGGGCCCGGTCCCGCCCCAGCTGTGGCAACGTTAGCGGCCGTGAAGGCCGCCGTCCCCCTCGACATCGAGCCCATGCTGGCGGCGCCGCGGGACGCGCTGCCCCTGGGCGAGGACTGGGAGTACGAGCCCAAGTGGGACGGCTTCCGCATCCTCGTCTACCGGGACGGCGAGGAGGTCGCCCTCGTCAGCCGGGGGGCGCGGGACATGACCCGATACTTCCCCGAGCTCTGCGAGGCCGTCCGCGGCCTGGTTCCTCGGAGGTTGGTCCTGGACACCGAGGCGGTCATCGTCGGGGAGTCGGGCCTCGACTTCGACGCCCTCCTGCAGCGGGTGCACCCGGCCGAGTCCAGGGTCAGGCTCCTTAGCTCGACGACACCGGCGTCGCTGGTGGCCTTCGACCTGCTCGCCCTGGGGAATGAGGACTTCACGCCCAGGCCGCTCTCAGAGCGCCGCGGGCGCCTCCAGTCGGAACTCGAGGGGGCGCCGGGCTCCGTGCACCTCACGCCCTGCACGCTCGACCCGGACGTGGCGCAGGACTGGTTCACGCGCTTCGAGGGGGCGGGGCTGGACGGGGTCATCGCCAAACCGTGGGGATCTCGTTACCTCCCCGGCAAGAGGGGCTGGGTCAAGGTCAAACACGAGCGGACGGCCGATTGCGTGGTGATCGGGTTTCGGTGGTCGTCCGACGGGGCCTCCCTGGGTTCGCTGCTGCTGGGCCTGTACGACCGGGCGGGCGAGCTCCACTACGTCGGGCACACCTCTTCCTTCAGCGCCGCCGAGAGGCGGCTCCTGCTCCAGAAACTGGAGCCCCTGCGCGGGCCCAGCGGGATCGGGGAGGGTCGAGCGCCGGGGGGTTCCAGCCGCTGGTCGCGCGGCCGCGAGACCGACTGGGAGCCCGTCCGGGCGGAGCTCGTGTGCGAGGTCGCGTACGACAAGCTCCAGAGCGGGCAGCGCTTCCGGCACGCGACCAGGTTCCTCAGGTGGCGGCCCGACAAGCCCACCGCCGCCTGCGGGTTCGACCAGATCGCGGCGGCGGCCCGACTGGACGTCGCCGCCATCTTCGAGGACGGTGGCTGGCGGGCCTCCTGAGACGCCCGCGGCCGCCCCTGAGGGCGCCCTTAAGAGCTCGGCGAATGCGTCCGCGTGGGGCGGCAGAGGCCCGGCGCCCCGAACTGGTAATGTGCGTGGGTCCATGGCGCAGAAGCGCAAGCG
>JBOHUY010000378.1:0-3679 GCA_050735015.1 Candidatus Dormibacterales bacterium
CCACCATACGGCCGCCCCCCGAGGCCGTCCCCCCGGCAGGTCGCTCCGGGCGCCCGGCCTTGCGTCGCCGGGCCGCGAGCGGGGATCATTGTCGGCCGTGGAGACTCAGATCGGGCGGCCGGTGCGCCGCCTCGAGGACCCCGACCTCATCGCCGGCCGGGGGCGCTACGCGTCCGACATCACCCTCCCCGGCCTGGTGCACATCGCCATCCGGCGCGCGGACGTCCCCCGCGCCGGCGGTCTCCTCGTCGACTTGGACCCCGCCCTCGCCATGCCGGGGGTGCTGGGGGCCTGGAAGTCGGGCCAGCTGGGGCTGGCGGAGGAGGACATGCCCGACCCCGGCGACGCGCCCCCGCGCCGGCCCGTGGTGGCCGGGGATGAGGTCCGCTACGAGGGCGAGGCGGTGGCCGTGGTGGCGGCCGAGACCGAGTACCAGGCCCGCGACGCGGCGGACGCCGTCGAGGTCCGGGCCGAGCCCTCGCCCCTGGACGCGGAGGAGGCGGGTCGGCAGCAGGTCGCCTACGGGGACGCCTCGGCCGCGTTTGAGGGCGCCCCCGTAGTCGTGCGGGAGCGCCTCGCCATGGCGCGCATCTGCGGAGCCGCCATGGAGCCGAGGGCCGTCCTGGCCGAGTGGCGCCCCGACGAGGGCCGCCTTTTCGTGCGCGCCAGCGTGGGCTGGGTGCACGGCCTGCGCGACGTGCTGGCCGCCTGCCTGGGCCTGGAGCCCTCACGCGTGGTGGCCCTCGCTGAGGACGTGGGGGGCAGCTTCGGGGCCAAGAACCACCCCTACCCCGAGTACGTGATCGCAGCCGCCGTCAGCCGCCTGCTCTCGAGGCCCGTGAGGTGGGTGGCCTCGAGGTCGGACGACGGCAACACCACCGCGCAGTCTCACTCCGCCGACCTGGACCTCGAGATCGCGGCCGAGGAGGACGGGCGCCTGCGCGGCTTCCGGGCCCGGGTCGACTGGACCATCGGCGCCTACGCCACGCGGGGGATCTTCCAGAACCGCTCCATCTCGACGCACATGATGTCGGCCTACCGGCTCCCTGCCCTCCAGGTCGAGCTCATCAACCGCTACTCGGACACGCCCCCGGCCTCCTTCATCCGGGGCGGCGGCCGCCCGGTCGGCAACTACGCCATCGAGAGGATGCTCGACCGCCTCGCCCGCCGGCTGGGGCTGGACCCTTTCGAGCTCCGCCGGCGCAACCTCGTGCCCCCCGACGAGATGCCGTTCCAGACCGGCTTGGAGAACATCGTCTACGACGGGGGCGACTACCCGCGGCTCCTGGCGCGGGCGCGCGAGGCGATCGGGCTCGAGGAGATCCGCCGCCGGCAGGCCGCGGGCGAGCCAGTGGGCGTGGGCGTCGCCATGTGCGTGGAGTCGACGGGCATCGGCATGGCCGAGCCCTCCCGCGTGGTGGTGAGGCCGGACGGGACCGCGCATGTGTATGTGGGCACCACCCCCCAGGGCCAGGGCCACCGGACGTTCGCGACGCAGGTGGCCGCCGATCGGCTGGGGTGGCCGCCCGACCGCATCGTCGTGCACGCGGGGGACAGCCGCGATGTCGGCTTCGCCGCCGTCACAGCCGGCAGCCGCAGCGCCGTCGAGATGGGCAACTCGGTCTCGCTCTCGGCCAAGGCGGCGCGCAGGCGCCTCCTGGAGAGGGCCTCCGAGCTCCTGGAGGCGGCTCCCGAGGACCTCGTGGTGGGCGTAGAGGGCGCCACCGTGAGGGGGGTCCCGGGCCGCGCCGTGCCGCTTCCAGAGATCCTCGGAGAGGGCCTCGAGGCGGCGGAGACCTGGAACTCGGAGGGCGCCAGCACGTGGGCCTCCAGCTGCCACGCGGCCGCCGTCAGGGTCGACGTCGAAACCGGCTCCGTGGAGATGACGGGCTATGTCATCGCCCACGACTCGGGCCGGGTCATCAACCCCGTGACCCTGGAGGGTCAGCTGCACGGAGGCTACGCGCACGGCTTCGGGTATGCGCTCTTCGAGGAGGCCCTCTACTCGGAGGACGGGGTCTTCCAGTCGCCCTCCTTCCTCGACTACACGATCGTGAGCGCGCCGGAGATGGCCTGCGAGCCGCAGCTGATCCACACCGAGACGGCCACGGGCCACAACCCTGAAGGCTTTCGCGGCGTGGGCGAGGCGGGCACCATCGCCGTGCCGGCGGCGATCGCGAACGCCGTCGAGGACGCCCTCCTTGCGACCGGGCGCGACGCCCTCGTGGACAGAGTGCCGATCACGCCCGAGCGGCTCTGGCGGCTCTTGGCGGAGAAGGGCGCCCCCGCCCGCTGAGGCGGCGGGCGTCGGCCGCCCTCGTCTACCATATGGGGCCGCCACGGCTGGGCCCGACCGCCGGGCGCGGCCGTCATCAGCCCGGGAGCTCAGGAAGGAGAGGTCTTGGACGCCACCTTGGAGGCGCCCGCCCCGCAGGTCACCGAGGTCCCGCCCGGGCCCTTCGTGCCCCCCCGGGTGGTGGCCGGCGCGGGCGTCGTGGTCGCGCTCCTCGTCGTCACCCTGGCCGGCAACTGGCTCTGGGCGCTGGACTTCTTCCACGTCGCGGGGGGCGCCCTCTGGACCGGCATCGACCTCTTCATGGGCTTCGTCATCGGGCCCATCCTGGGCCGCCTCGAGGTCCCGGCCCGGATCGCGGTCGTGAGGCGGCTCATGCCCATGATGCTGGTGGTCATGCCGACCCTGGTCCTGGTCACCTTGACCTCGGGCTGGCAGCTGGCGCGGCTGGTCGGCAACCTCACCGTCGCCTATCCGCAGCGGTGGTGGCTGGTCGCCTCCTACCTGGTCGTGGGGGTGATGGCGATCATCGCCTACGCTGTCTTGGAGCCCGCCAACATCGTCGTCCTCTTGGAGCTGCGCAAGCCGCGGCCCAACGGGCTTGTCATCGGCCGCGTCATGAGGCGCTTCATCTACACGGCCGGCGTGACCGGCCTCATGCAGGTGGCGACGCTAGTCATCATGACCCGGATCGCGACCTGGTGAGCGAGCCCTTCGCGGGCGACACCACCCGCTCGCCCATCGTGGCCGCGCTCCTGGCCTCGGTCGTGACCGCCTTCCTGTCGGTCGGGTTCCTCGCCGCCTACCTGCCCTCCACCCCGCCCCTGGCCGTCCCCGCCGGCCTGCTCGCCGCCTCCTGCCTGGTCCTGGCGGCTGCCCTTTTGATGCTCAGGCGACGGCGCGGGCTGGCCTGGGGGCTCTTCTTCGCCGTCGCGCGCTGGGTCGCCCTCTTGACGCTCCTCTTCGGAGGTATGGCCGAGTACGTCTTCATCGCGGACGGGACCAGGGGCGGGCCGCTCCTGGTCATGACGGTGGTGCTTGCCCTGGCGGCGGTCGACATCCCGCTCTTGCTGGGCTTCTCCGTCGCACGCCACGACCGGCCTGCCGCGTGAACGGGCCGCGGCCGGGCGCCGCCGTGCCTGCGGAGCCGAAGCCCTCGCCGCGCCGGCCGCGGGTTTGGTGAAGGCGCGTTCCTTCTCGCGCACCTCCCCCGTCGGCTCCCGGGTGGGCCGGTCGTGGGCTTACGGTGCCCTTCATGCGCCACCTCACTCGGGATCCCCGACGGCCCCGGCGCCGCCGGCTCGCAGCGCCCATCCATGAGCTGATCGCCTCGCCGCGCCCATCGTCGGGCCCGAGCATGCGGGCATGGAACATCACCACCGGCGG
>JBOHUY010000379.1:0-8395 GCA_050735015.1 Candidatus Dormibacterales bacterium
ATCTGGGACGCGATCACCAAGCCCGAGTGGACGGACCGGTACGGGTACGGGGGGCGCGCGGAGTTCGACCTCCGCCCGGGCGGCGCCTACCGCACCTTCTCGAGCGACGCCATGAAGGAGGCGGGCGCCCAGGGCGGCTTCCCCGTCCCCGACGTGGCCGTGGACGGAGAGGTGATCGAGGCGGACCCGCCCCGGAGGCTGGTCCAGACGTGGCGGATGCTGCTCGACGGGCCTGTGGCCGAGGAGGGGTTCACGCGCCTCACCTACGAGATCGAGGAGACGCGCGGCGGCGTCACCAAGCTCACCATCGTGCACGAGCTGGAGGGGGCCCCCCGGCTGGCCGCGCTGGTGGCCGGCGAGCAGGAGGGCGAGGGCGCGGGAGGAGGCTGGAGCTGGGTTCTGAGCGACCTCAAGACCGTGCTCGAGACCGGGAGCCGGATGGCCAGCTGAGTCCGCACGCACCGGGAGGCCCCGCCTCGCGCGGGGCCTCCCACGCACCCCGCGCCCTGCCTGCGCCTTCCCAGCTCCCGGGCCGGGGGCTCACCATCCCCACGCGACCGGCCGAGGCACATACCCCGGTGGGGTATATTCGGTGGGTGCCAGGCTACACCAACGCGAAGCCCAGGATCCAGGCCCGGCTCCGCCGCATCGAGGGGCAGGTGCGGGGCCTCCAGACGATGGTGGAGGAGGACAGGTACTGCATCGACGTCCTGACCCAGGTCAGCGCCGTGAGGGCGGCCCTGGAGAGCGTCGCCCTCGAGCTCCTGGACGGCCACACGGAGCACTGCGTGTCGGAGGCCATCCAGGCGGGGAGGGGGGAGGAGAAGGTCCGCGAGCTCAACCAGGCCGTCGCCCGCCTGGTCAGGAGCTGACGCGTGTTCGTGATCGATGCCGTCGGGAGCGCTTTGCGGCTCTCCTTCTTCATGTTCTGGGAGGTCCTCTGGCCCCTGGCTCTGGGCTTCATCCTCTCGGCGGCGGTGCAGACGCTGGTCTCCAAGCGCGCGGTGGCCGGCGCCCTGGGCCGGCCCAACTTGAAGGGCTTCGCGCTCGCGTGCGGCTTCGGCGCCGCCAGCTCGAGCTGCTCCTACGCGGCCGTGGCGGTGGCCAGGACCCTCTTCCGCAAAGGCGCCGGCTTCGTCAACGCCATCGTGTTCGAGTTCGCCTCCACCAACCTCGTCTTCGAATTGGGCCTCATCCTGCTCATCCTCCTCGGCTGGCAGTTCCTGGCCGCCGAGTTCGCGGGCGGCCTGCTCATGGCGGTCATCCTCTGGATCACCTTCAAGTTCACCCTCCGCAGCCGGATGGTCGAGCAGGCGAGACGGGAGGCCGAGCGCGGGGTGGTGGGGTCGAACATGGAGGGCCACGGTGAGATGGACATGTCCATCACCGAGGGGCCCTTTGTCCGCCGCCTTTTCACGCAGCGGGCCTTCACGGCCATCTCCCACTACTTCTTCATGGACGTCTACAGCCTCTACATCGACCTCGGGCTGGGCTTCCTCATCGCGGGGGCCCTGGGCGCCTGGGTGCCGCACCGCTTCTGGCAGGCCTTCTTCTTGAGCGGTCACCCCGTCCTGAACGAGTTCTGGGGTCCCCTCGTGGGTCCGCTGCTGGCCATGGTCAGCTTTGTCTGCTCGATCGGGAACGTGCCCCTGGCGGCCGTGCTCTGGAACGGCGGCATCTCGTTCGGGGGCGTGATCAGCTTCATCTTCGCCGACCTCATCATCCTTCCCATCCTCAACATCTACCGGAAGTACTACGGCGCCCGGATGTCGGGCTACCTCCTCGTCACCTCGTACGCGGCCATGGTCGTGGCCGGGCTCTTGGTCGGAGGCGCCTTCCAGCTCTTTGGGGTGGCGCCCCAGCACCACCTGGTCAGGATCGTGGAGGCCCAGCCCAGCCTCGACTACACGTCGGTCCTGGATATCGCCTTCCTGGCCCTCGCCGCCCTCCTGGGCTGGAGGTTCTTGAGGACGGGGGGGCCCGAGATGCTGCGCGCGATGGCGCGCCCTGCCGGGGAGGGATCGAGCGCCGCCGTGGACCCGGTGTGCGGCATGAGCGTCGACCCCGAGAGCTCGACCCAGACCGTGCGCCATGGCGGGACCGACTACCACTTCTGCTCGGGCGGCTGCCGGGCCGCCTTCGAGAAGGACCCCGAACGGTACGTGGGGGGCGCGGTCGGGCCGGAGCACCATCACTGAGTCCAGCTTCCTGCCCGCGTTATCCCGAACGGGCCCTACCATGGCGGCGTGTCCGGGCCGGACGTCGACGCAGCCGTCCGCGCCGCCGCCTTCGAGTTCCTGCGGCGCCGGCTCGCCCTCTTCGCGAACTGCCTTCCGCGGGGCGTCCTCTCCGAGGGCTTCGTCTTCCAGGGCGTGAGGGTCCCACTGGTCGGGCCGCAGGGCATTTTCAAGCCGCGTCTCTGCCGCCTGCCCCTCAGCATCACGACGGTGGCGGTCGTCCCCGGCCGGCCGCGCCCCTACGAAGACCTGGACCGCTACGACGGCCTCATCACGTATCGGTACCGGGGCACCGACCCCTCCCACCACGAGAACGCCGGCCTGCGCCGGGCCATGGTCGAAAGGGTCCCCCTGGTCTATCTCCGGGGCGTGGAGCGGGGGTTCTACGCGGCGTTCTTCCCATCCTTCGTCGTGGGCGAGGACAGAGGCGAGCTCGCCTTCACCGTCGATGCCTCGGCCGCGGTCGGGGTCGAGTCCTCGCCCGGTGCCGCCGAGGCGGACCCCATCGCCAAGCGCTACGCGCTCCAGCTGGTCGCGCAGCGGCTGCACCAGGCGGCCTTCCGGGCCCGCGTCATCACCGCCTACCGCGTGGCCTGCGCGATGTGCACGCTGCACGACCATCCCGAGCTCCTGGACGCCGCCCACATCCTCGCGGACCGCCGGGAAGCCGCCCCCGCCGCGGTCGACAACGGGCTCTCGCTCTGCAAGTTCCACCACGCCGCCTTCGACGCCAACATCGTGGGCGTGCGCCCCGACTACAAGATCGAGGTCCGGGATGACGTGCTCGACGAGATCGACGGCCCCATGCTCGTGCACGGCCTCCAGCGCCTGGAGGGGCGAGTCCTGAGCGTTCCCCGCAAGGTCGAGCTGCGGCCCCGCCCGGAGTACCTGGAGGAGCGCTTCGAGGCCTTCCAGGCCGCCGGCTGACGAAGGCCGGCCCTCAGCTCTCCTCGAAGAACTCGCGCAGGCGGCCCGAGCGGTTGGGCTGCCTCAGCTTGCGAAGGGCCGTCGCCTCCATCTGCCGGATCCTCTCCCGGCTGACGCCGAAGCGGCGCGCGACCTCGTCCAGGGTCCGCTGGTGGCCGTCGATGAGCCCTAACCGCAGCTGCAGCACACGCCTCTCACGCGGGTTGAGGGTGTCGAGCACGTCCTCCAGCTCGCCGTGGAGCAGGGTGAGGCTGGCGCCCTCGTGGGGCGGGGTGGCGTCCTTGTCCTCGATGAAGTCGGCCAGCGCCGAGTCCTCCTCCTCCCCGATGGGGGTCTCCAGGGAGACCGGCTCCTGGCCCAGGATCTCGACGATCTCCCGGACACGGGCCGGCGTCACCCCCATCTCCGCGGCCACCTCCTCCTGGGTCGGCTCGCGGGCCAGCTCCTGCTCCAGGAGCCGGGAGACCCGGACCAGCTTGTTGATGGTCTCCACCATGTGCACGGGGACGCGGATGGTGCGGCTCTGGTCCGCGATGGCGCGCGTGATGGCCTGCCGGATCCACCAGGTCGCGTACGTGGAGAACTTGTAGCCCTTGTGGTAGTCGAACTTCTCGACCGCCCGGATGAGGCCCAGGTTGCCCTCCTGGATGAGGTCCAAGAAGGAGAGGCCGCGGCCCAGGTACTTCTTGGCGATGGAGACGACCAGGCGCATGTGGGCCTCGGTCAGGTGCTGGCGGGCGTCCCAGGAGCCGGCCTCCATGCGCTTGGCGATCTCGACCTCCTGGGCGGCCGTGAGCAGGTCCACCCGGCCGATCTCCTTGAGGTACATGCGGACGGGGTCGTCGAGGGAGACCGCGTCCACGGTCTCGACCTCGGCCAGGAACTCGTCGTCGATGGCGTCCATGTGGTCGGAGTCGTCGTCCGTGATGGGGATGCCCATCTCACGGAAGGCGTCGGCGACCCGGATCAAGTCCTCGGGGGACTCCAGGGAGGGGAAGGCCTCGCCCAGCGTCGAGGGCGCCAGGAAGCCATGCTCGCGCCCCGCCTGGACCAGGCCCTCCGCCACGCTCACCAGGTCCTCGCCCCAAGTCGCCGGGGCTCGCTCAGGCCTCTTGCTCTCCAGCTTCTGTGCCATACGAAATTGAAACGCCCCCATCTGCCGCTCCGGTACGCCGCTCTTGACGCGACCCTCGTCCTCCGCCACATCTCTTAGTACCCGGGGAGGCCACATCTGGAACGTCGGCGGGACGCCTCCCATTTCCCCGAGTTACCCCCGCCCGGAAGGCGCGTTTGGTCTGCCAACGCCCCGCGCAGATGCGGGAAAGGAAAGGAGGCCGACCACGTGACATCTCGAAAGCTCCTCGCCACCGCCGCGCTGGGCTGGGCGGCAGTTCTCCTGGCCGGGTGCGCCCAGGGCCCGTCGGGGTCCAGCGGCGCCGGACCGGCCCAGCGCAGCTCGCTCGCCCGGAACCCGGCCGCCGGTGCCGCCCTCAAGGCCGCCTCGCGGACCGCCGGCAGCTCCGGCAACGGCAGTCCGGCCCAGGCCGCTCCCACCCCCGCCAAGACGCCGCCCGGGATATCCGAAGGCCCGCGCGTCATCCGCACGGCGCAGGTGACGATGACGGTGGGGGCGGGCCACTTCAACTCGGCCCTCGACAAGGTCCTCGCGCTGGTGGGGCGGGAGGGGGGCTACATCGCGGGCACCGACGCCGGCTCTGCCCAGGGGCCGATCCGGAGCGGGGTGATCACGTTCGAGGTGCCGGCGGCCAGCTTCCAGGACGCCATCAACAAGCTCCGCGGCCTGGGCCGGCTCCAGCACCTCAGCATCCAGGGCCAGGACGTGAGCGCCCAGTACGTGGACCTCGAAGCCCGCCTCGCCAACGAGGAGGCCCAGCGCCAGGCCATGCTGGCGCTCCTGAGCCGCGCGACCACGATCGGGGACATCATCAGCATCCAGGACCAGCTGGGGCAGATCACCCAGCAGATGGAGGAGTACAAGGGCGCCATCGGGCTCCTCGACCATCAGACCTCCTACTCGACCGTCGCGGCCACCATCGAGGAGTCGCCCGCGGTCCCCGCCAGGCCCAAGACCGACAGCTGGGGCCTGGTCAGCGCCTTCACCGACGCCGTGCATGGCTTCGTGCGGACGCTGGGGGCCATGCTGATCGCGCTGGGCGCGGCGGGGCCGGCGCTCCTGCTCCTGGCCGGGGGCGTCTGGGCCTACTGGCGCTGGGCGCGCCGGCGCCAGCCCGCCGGCCGGGCCAGGGCCTGACCCGGCGCGGTCCGCGGCCTTAAGGGGCCCGGTTCCGGGGCGGGGCGGGACGGCGTACGGTCGCTCCCGCCCATGCCTCGCGCCTCCCTTGCAACCACCATCCGGGCACCCGCCCGGACGGCCGCTCTTCTCGCCCCCTGGATCGCCGGCCTCCTCCTCTCCGGCTGCGCAGGGCCGCCCGCGGGGATCCTGGCCGGCGCCGGGAGCCCCGCCCCCTCCCGGGCTCCCGGGCACTGCCCGCCCGGTGATCCCCTGGCGCGGGTCTACCATCCGGATCGCCTTCGGGTCCTGGCGCGGTGCCGGGAGGCCAAGGGGACGGTCGCCATCGAGCGGGACGAGGCCGACGGGGACCACCACATATGGATCCACCTCGACCCGGCCTTCGTCTCGCTCGCGCGCGGAAAGGACTTCTACAAGGGCTCCCCCGAGCTCGTCCTGGAGATCGTCCCCGACTGCGCGCGCCGCCCCTCTGACGCGGACCAGGCCTCCCGATGCCCGGCCTCGGAGCTTCCTGTGCCCGGCCCCGGCGACAGGGTGGACGCCTGGGGCGCCTATGTCTTCGACACCGAGCACGGCTGGGCCGAGATCCACCCCGTCACCGCCATCTCGATCGCATGAGAGCCGGGGCGGCCCCCGCCCGCCGGCGGCACGCGCCGTTCAGGCCACGTCGCCCGGCACGCTGGGCGCGCCGATGCGGCGGAGGACGATCCCCAAGACCTCCTCCGCGAAGGTGGCGACCTGGATGGGCTTGTTGATGAAGCCGTCGCAGAGGGTGGCTAGGCCGGCCGCCCGGTAGTAGGAGGGCTCGGCGGCGGTCACGCCGATGAGCGGGATGGAGGCGATCTCGGGGTCCCCGCGCAGGACCCGCGCGAAGCCGAGGCCGTCGAGTCCGGGGAGGAGGAGGTCCACGATGACGACGTCGGGCCTGGAGGCACGGATCTGCATGAGGGCCTCCTCGGCGGAGGCGACCACGCGCACGTCGAAGCCGGCGAGCTCCAGCAGCGTCTCCGCGAGAAGAGCGCTGGCCTCGTTGTCGTCGACGATCATCGCGATACCGACTGCCACGTTCCTCCTGGGTTTCGGGGCCATCAGGGGAAGGCGCCCTCAACTGCTTATCGCTGGCGGCCCCGGTCCTTTGCACCACGTCGGCGAACCGACTCCGGGCCGACGCCGACCGTCCGGCAGGGGTCGCCGGGCCGTCACCGCCGCACTTGGCGGGCGCGGCGCAGCCTCGTGCGGGTGCGCTACGCCCCGGTCTGGGCGTCCTCCGAGGTCGTCCTCAGACCGACGGGGCAGGCGACCCCGGTCCCCCCGTGGCCACAGTAGCCATCGGGGTGACGCGCCAGGTACTGCTGGTGGTAGTCCTCGGCGAAGTAGAACTTGCCCGCGGGGGCCACCTCGGATGTGATGGCCCCGTGCCCGGCGTCGACCAGCGCCCGCTGGTAGGCGGTCACCGAGCGGGTCGCCGAGGCGGCCTGGTCATCCGACCGCGTGTAGATGGCCGAACGGTACTGGGTGCCCACGTCGTTGCCCTGGCGCATCCCCTGCGTGGGGTTGTGCGCCTCCCAGAAGACCTTCAGGAGGGCGTCGTAGGAGACTTGAGAGGGATCGAAGACGACCCGGACCACCTCGGCGTGCCCGGTCCTGCCCGAGCAGACCTCTTCATAAGAGGGGTTGGGCGTGTAGCCGCCCTCGTAGCCCGCCGCCGTCGAGATCACCCCCGGCGTCTCCCAGAACCGGCGCTCGGCTCCCCAGAAGCACCCGAGGGCGAACTCGGCCACCTCCGAGCCCTGGGGATAGGGCGGGGCCAGCTGGCTCCCGAGCACGAGGTGCCGTCCGGGCGCCAGGATCGGGTCAGGCCGCCCCGGCAGTGCCTTCTCAGGCGCTGGCAGCTCGAGCTTGTGGCGCGTCAGAAACCACATCGTGCGGGGCTCCTCAGCCCGACGCCCGGTCCCGCTGCAGCAGGACCACGGGGATCCGGCGGGTGGTCTTCCTCTGGTAGTCGTCGAATGAGGGAGCTTCCGAGGCCATCTGGGCGAAGAGGCGGTCACGCTGCTCCCCTTCGGCGAACGAGGCGGTGGCCCGGAACGTCTCGGTCCCGACCTCGACGGTGGCCTCGGGGTGGGCGCGCAGGTTCAGGTACCAGGCGGGGTGGGTGGGGGCACCAGCCTTGGAGGCGATGACGACGTAGTGTTCGCCGTCACGCGTGTACCGCACGGGAGTCGTCCGGAGCTTCCCGGAGCGGGCGCCGCGCGTGGTCAGGAGCACGATCGGAGACCCTTTCATGGGACCCGCCGTGACCTCCCCTCCATGTGAGCGGAAGTCGTCGATCACCGATTGGTTGAAGTCCAGCATTGTCACACTTGCGGTAACCGTCGCCAGGGAGTCTGGTATTCCCCGGCGTCCGACGTCCTGGCGCGGTCAAAATCAATCCGGTCGCCCCCGTAGCTCAGGGGATAGAGCAGCGGTTTCCTAAACCGCGTGCGGAGGTTCGAGTCCTCCCGGGGGCACCAACAGAGTGTATTCAAAATGGGCCTTGAGCGGGCCTGCGGTCCCCTGCACCGTCCCGAGTGCAGCCAAACTGCAGCCAAAGTGGTAGGACCCCGCCGGGAGGTGCTGAGATGGCACGAAGACGGGGTCATGGCGAGGGCGGGGTCTTCCGCCGCCAGGGCGATGGCCTGTGCGTGGCGATGCTCGACAGGGGACGCGATGAGGCCGGGCGCCGGGTGCGGCGGAGCTTCTACGCCAAGACCCGCCGGGAAGCTCACGACAAGGTCCAGGAGGTGCTCCACGCCCACAAGGTGGGAGCGCTGCCCGCCAGCGGCAAGCTGACCGTCCGCAACTACCTGGAGAACTGGTTGGAGGCGGTCAGCGGCAAGTCCGACCGTCCACCTTCACCCGCTACCAGACACTCCTCAAGCTGCACCTCGTCCCCGAGGTCGGCGCCAAGCCCCTGGAG
>JBOHUY010000380.1:0-9999 GCA_050735015.1 Candidatus Dormibacterales bacterium
CCTCGGGGGTGGTGGGGGCCACGACCAGCAGGCCGGGGATCATCCCATACAGGGCCTCGAAGCTGTGGGAGTGCTGGGATGAGAGCTGATGTCCGGCTCCCCCGGGGAGGCGGACGACCATGGGGACGCTGACCTCGCCCCCGAACATGTACCGGATCTTGGCCGCGTTCTGGACGATCTGGTCGTAGGCGAGCAGCGAGAAGTTCACCGTCATGATCTCGACCACCGGCCTGAGGCCCGTCATGGCGGCGCCGATGGCGGACCCGACGATGATCTCCTCAGAGATCGGCGTGTCGACCACCCGCATGGGGCCGAACCGCTCCAGAAGGCCCTCCGTGACCCGGTAGGCGCCGCCGAAGCGGCCGATGTCCTCGCCGATGCAGAAGACGCTCTCGTCGCGCTCCATCTCCTCCACGAGCGCATCGCGCAGCGCGGCGCGCATGAGCTTCTCAGCCATCCGCGCCCGCTCCGCCCGGCTCCGGACGGGCGCCCTGGCGCTCCCACTCGCCGGAGTAGAGGTACCGGTAGAGCTCCGCGACGTCCGGCTCGGGGCTCTCGTCCGCGAACCTGACCGCCCCCTCGACCTCCTTGTCGACCTCCGCGCGGACCTTCTCGAAGTCGGACTCGGAGGCGAGACGCGCCTGCTGGAGCCGGTGCTCGAAGAAGGCGATGGGGTCGCTCTTCAGCCAGCGCTGCTTCTCGTCGTCCGAGCGGTACTTGTCCGGGTCGACGACGGAGTGCCCCTTGAACCGGTAGCAGACCGCTTCGATAAGCCGGGGGCGAGAGTCCGCACGCGTCTTCTCGACCACCTCGGAGGTCTTCCCCAAGACCTCCACCAGGTCCATCCCGTCGACCCTCACCGCCTCCATGTCGTAGGCGCAGGCACGCCGGTGGACGTCGGGTACGGCCGAGGCGCGGTCGACGGGCGTCCCCATCCCGTACTGGTTGTTGATGCAGAACCAGACCACCGGCAGCTCCATCACCCGGGCGAAGTTGAGGGACTCGTGGAAGGCGCCGATGTTCACGGCACCGTCGCCGAACATGCAGAAGACGATGTCACGCGGCCCCCGGCCGCCGCCGAGCTCCTCCCTGTAGCGGATCGAGAAGGCGGCCCCGGCGGCGAGCGGGAGGTGCCCGCCCACGATCCCGTAGCCGCCCATGAAGCGATGGCTGGGGTCGAAGATGTGCATGGACCCCCCGCGCCCGTGGGCGACACCCGTTTCGCGCCCGAAGAGCTCGGCCATGACCGCCCGGGGGTCGACGCCCCGCGCGATCGCGTGCCCGTGTTCGCGGTAGCTCGTGTAGATGTAGTCGCCCGGCTTGAGGGCCAGGATGCCGCCCACCACGGTCGCCTCCTCGCCGGTGTTGAGGTGGCAGTACCCGCCGATCTTGGCCCGCGTGTACTGGAGCGCCGCCTGCTCTTCGAAGCGCCGGATCAGCGCCATCAGGCGGTGGAGCTCCAGCAACTTGTCGCGGTGCTTGCGGTCGAAGGCCATCTTGGCCGCGTCGACCTCGACGGCGGCGGGGAGGGGCGAGGTCTGGGACCCCTCGCGGAGGGTGCTCTTTCGGGACCGGGTGCTCTTCGCCACTAGGGCATCCTGGCGCCGACGGCGGGCGGGCTCATCCGGGGCATGGTGGGGGACTCCACAACAATGAACTTCCAGCTATCAATTATGCCTATTGCCTTTGATGATGATTTTTATGACTGAGGCCCCCGCCAGTGCGCGTTCGGCCCCTCGCCGGGGACGCCTTCGGTGGGATCTGCGGGGCGGGCGCTGCCGGACGAGTAGCGATTTGTGATGGGCATCAGGCGGTCCCGCCCGAACGCCCGCGCGGTGATCTTGATCCCGGGCGGGGCCTGGCGCCGCTTGTACTCGCTGCGGTCGACCAGCTGTATGACCCGGGCCACGACCTCGGCGTCGTGGCCGGCCGCGACCAGCTCTTCGAAGCTCCTGTCGTCTTCTACGTAGCCCTGAAGGATGGGGTCCAAGACCTCGTAGGGGGGCAGGCTGTCGGAGTCCCGCTGACCGGCTCGGAGCTCGGCCGACGGCGCCTTGGCGAGAATCCGCTCCGGGATGGGCCCGGCCCCGTCGGACGAGTTGCGATACCGGCAGAGCTCGTAGACGAGGGTCTTGGGGATGTCCTTCAACACCGCGAAGCCGCCCGCCATGTCCCCGTAGAGGGTGCAGTAGCCGGTCGCCAGCTCGGACTTGTTGCCTGTGGTGAGCAGCAGGTGCCCGAACTTGTTGGATAGGGCCATCAAGAGGTTGCCCCGGACGCGGGCCTGGAGGTTCTCCTCGGTCACGTCCGGCTCCCGGCCCGCGAACGGTCCCGCGAGCGTCTGCTCGAAGGCCCGGTGGATCGACTCGATGGGGATCTCGTACGTCCTGATGGCGAGGGCCTCCGCGAGCGCGCCCGCGTCCTCCAGGCTCTCGAGCGAGGTGAATCGGGACGGCATCAGCACGCCGATCACGTTCTCCACGCCCAGCGCGTCCACCGCGACGGCTGCCGTGAGGGCCGAGTCGACTCCCCCGGAGAGCCCGACCAGGACCTTTTGGAACCCCGTCTTGCGGACGTAGTCCCGCGTCCCCGTGACGAGGGCCGCGTACACCTCCGCCGGTCCTTCCAGGGCACGCGCGAGCCGGGGGGCGACCTGGCGTGCCGGCCGGGGCCGGGGCTCGGCGG
This sequence comes from Candidatus Dormibacterales bacterium, assembly GCA_050735015.1. GTDB lineage: Bacteria > Chloroflexota > Dormibacteria > Dormibacterales > Dormibacteraceae > JBOHUX01. The sequence goes on from JBOHUY010000380.1 coordinate 2,686, forward strand.
TCACGGTCACGTCGCTGACCTCGAGCCGGCCGTCGGCGGGCTCCCAGGGCTCACGGCGGAGCCGGGTGTCGTGGAGACGCTCTCCGAACACGGACACGATGTCCAGGTCGGCAACCAGGAGGTCCTCCTGGAAGGAGGGGGCGGCCGCGATCACGCGGCCTTCGGGGTCGAGGATGACGCTGTTGCCGTCGAAGACGAGCTCGTCCTGCCCGCCCACCATGTTTACCCAGGCCACGTAGGCGCGCGAGTCCATGGCCCGGGTCGCGATCATGGTCTGGCGTCCGGCTCGCTTGCCGAAGTGATACGGCGAGCCGTTGATGTTGACCAGGAGTTCGGCCCCCTGCTGCGCCTGGACCGAGACCGGGCCGGCCGGATACCAGGCGTCCTCACAGATCGTGACGCCGACGCGGACACCGCCCAGCTCGAAGATGGGGCAGCGGCGCCCGCGCCGGAAGTAGCGCTCCTCGTCGAAGACGCCGTAGTTGGGGAGGTAGACCTTGTGGTACACGCCCCGGAGTTCGCCGTCGTACGCGAAGGCGGCCGCGTTGTAGATGTCGCCTTCGAGGTCGACGAACCCCACCACGACGGCGATGCCCCGGCTGGCGGCCACCACGCTCCCCAGGTGGCGGAGGTTGTCCCGGATGAAGGCCGGCTTCAAGAGCAGGTCCTCCGGGGGGTACCCGGTCAGGGCCAGCTCGGGGAAGGCGACCAGGTCCGCCTCCAGCTCTCGGGCCCGCCCGATCCACTCCACTATCCGCGCCGCGTTGCCGTCCAGGTCTCCGACGGTGGCGTCGAGCTGGGCCAGCGCCACCCTCATGGGCCGCGACAGGTGGCTGTCCACGGATTCAATTCTGATCCCGCCGGCACCGAGGCTGCGGCGGACCGCCGCCGGCGGGGTGGGGGCCGATAATGGGGCAGGTGAAGGTCACCCTCCTCCCCGATCGCACCACGAAGGATGTCGAGGCGGCGACGGTGGCGGATCTTCTGCGGGCGCTCGACCTGCACCATGACGCCTACCTGGTCGTGCGCTCGGACCAGATCCTGACTCGCGACCGGCGCTTGGGAGGCGACGACGAGGTGGAGATATGGCCCGTCATCAGCGGGGGCGCCAGGCCGTGAGGTGTGCCGCCTGCGGCTCGCCCGCCAACGTGGAGGTGCGCCGCCACCGCACTGCCTTCTGCGCCGCCTGCTACCCGGAGTGGTTCCGATCCCAGGTGCGTCGCACGATCGAGCACGACAGGATGTTCGGGCCCGCCGACCGCGTCCTGGTGGCGGTTTCGGGCGGGAAGGACAGCCTCGCCCTTTGGCATGCGCTGACCAAGCTCGGGCAGGCCGCAGACGGCATGTACATCCGGCTCGGCATCCAGGACTACTCCCGCCGCTCCCAGGCCAAGGCGGAGGCCTTCGCCGAGCGCCACGGCCTGACCCTGCACCAGGTCGACCTCCAGGAGACCCACGGTTTCACGGTGCCGCAGCTGCGGGACCAGCGCCAGGGCAAGCCCTGCGCCGCATGCGGGACGGTGAAGCGGTATCACTTCAACCGCCTGGCGGCCGACCTCGGGTACGACGTCGTGGCCACCGGGCACAACCTCGACGACGAGGCCGCCACGCTGTTCGGGAACCTCATGCACTGGCAGACCGACTTCCTGGCCCGGCAGTCGCCCGTCCTCGAGAGCACGCACCCCCGGCTGGTGCGCAAGGTGAAGCCGCTCTACCGCCTGGGCGAGCGGGACAGCGCCGCCTACTCGATCATCGAGCGTATCGACTACATCCTTGAAGAGTGCCCCATGGCGAAGGGGGCGAAGTCGCTTCTCTACAAGGACATGCTGAACGCCCTCGAGGAGGCGCAGCCGGGCGCCAAGCACCAGTTCCTTCTGGGGTACCTCAAAAAGGGGAAGGGGGAGCTCGCAGGCGTCCCTGCCGCAGGGCCCGCCCTCAGGGAGTGCGCCCGCTGCGGCCAGCCGACCACGGCCGAGGTCTGCTCGTACTGCCGGATGGTAGAGCGGAAGGGAAGGCGCCTGGCGAGGTCCGGTTGATCGAGGGCCACGGGTTCTTCGGGCGGCTGCGCGCGGCGGCCCGCGCGCGGGGCACGCTGCTGTGCCTCAACCTCGACCCCCAGCCCGAGCTCATCCCGGGCGGTGCCGCCGGAGCCGCCCTCTTCTGCACCGACCTCGTCCGCCGCACGGCATCCGCGGTCTGCTGCTACAAGCCCAACGCCGCCTTCTGGGAGCAGTACGGACCTGAGGGGTGGAGGGCCCTCGCGGAGGTGCGGGCGGCGATCCCGGCGGACATCCCGGTGCTCTTCGACGCCAAGCGCGGGGACGTCGGACACAGCATGGCCGCCTACGCCCGGGCGGCGTTCGAGGTGCTCGGAATGGACGCCGTCACCGTCAACGCGTACCTTGGCCTCGACTCGCTGCGGGAGTTCACGCGCTACCAGGACCGCGGGGTCTTCGTGCTCTGTCGAACGTCCAATCCGGGCGCCGGCGACCTCCAGCATCTGGAGGCCGGAGGAGGGCCGCTCTACCTCCGCGTGGCCGAGCTCGCCCGGCGCGCGGCCACGGACGACAACGTCGGCCTGGTGGTGGGAGCGACCGCCCCCGGCGAGGTCGCGAAAGTGCGGGCGGCGGCTCCTTCGATGCCCTTCCTGCTGCCCGGCGTGGGGGCACAGGGGGGCGACCTGGAGGCCTCCTTGCGGGCGGCCTGGAACGGGGATCCGGCCTCCTGCCTGGTCGCCGTCGGCAGGTCGGTGATCTACGCCGACGACCCCGCGCGGGAGGCTGACCGGCTGAGGGAGTCCATGCAAGCGGTCCTGGCGGGGGCGGTCTGAAGGTCTTCTTCGATCCCGCGTGCCGGGACCACGACCCCCCGGGACACCCCGAGTGCCCCGCCCGGCTGGACTGGGCTCTGCGGGGGGTCGGTCCCCGCGGGGAGATGGAGACCGCCCCGGCCGCGCAACTGGAGGACCTGACCGGGCTCCACTCGGCGGGCGCCCTGGCCAGGCTCCAGGGGAAGCCGGGGTATCTCGACGCCGGTGAGACCTATCTGGGCGCGGACTCACTGCGCGCGGCGCTGACGTCCGCCGGCCTGGCCCGAGCAGCTGCCCATTCGGCGCTCTCCGGGGAGGGCCCGGCCCTCTCGCTCGGCCGCCCGCCGGGCCACCACGCCAGCTTCGACTCCCAGATGGGCTTCTGCCTTGTCAACTCGGTCGCCTTCGCGGCCCGGTCCGCGATCTCGACGGTCGAGCGGGTCGCCATCGTCGACTTCGACGTCCATCACGGCAATGGCACCCAGGACATCTTCTACGGGGACCCCGCGGTGCTCTACGTCTCGGTCCACCAGTGGCCGCTCTACCCCGGCACGGGCGCCACCTCGGAACGTGGAGAGGGAAGGGGGGAGGGGGCCACGGTCAACGTCCCCCTGCCCCCTGGCTGTGGAGACGCCGACTACGCGGCCGTGTTCGACGAGGTCGTCCTGCGGGCCCTCGCCGTCCACTCCCCCGATCTCCTGCTGGTGTCGGCCGGGTACGACGCGCACCGCAGAGACCCGCTGGCGCAGATGGAGCTCACGGGGGCCGGTTTCGGCCTCATCTCAGCCCGCCTCCTCGGCCACGGGGCGCCCACCGCCTTCATCCTGGAGGGCGGGTACGACCCTCTGGGCCTGGCGGAGGGCGTGGCGGCCACGCTTGAGGCGATGGAGCGGGGATGACAGAATTCGGGTGGCATGAAGGGAAGAGACAAGCGCGGCCGGGAGGACAAGAAGAAGAGGAAGCCCAAGAAGCAGGCGGTGGACTTGGGCGCGGGCGGCCTCCCGCTTCGCCACCACACGGTCCCGGTCCCCTCTCAACCGCGACCCGCCGATGGCGAGGTGACGCCAGGCTCCTGAGCCGCCCCGGCCGCGAGGGGCGCCCAGTTCCGTGAGCCTCCTCGGGCATGCGGGCCTGGGGTTACTCGGCTTCGGGGTGGGCGCCTTCGGAACGCTCATAGGCGCGGGCGGCGGCTTCCTGCTCGTGCCCATCCTCCTCCTGCTCTTCCCGGCCATGTCGCCGGCCAACGTCTCCACCATCTCGCTGGCCGTGGTCCTCGCCAACTCGGCCGCGGGCTCGTTCAGCTACCGGAGGCTGAGGCGGGCCGACTACCGCTCGGGCGCCGTGCTGGCCGCGGCCACCCTGCCCGGGGCGGTGCTGGGCGCCCTGATCGTCAATCGGGTGCCGCGTCACGCCTTCGACCTCATCATGGCCTCGCTCCTGGTCGCGGTCTCCGGCCTTCTCCTCCTCCAGCCCGAGCGGCGGCTGGCGGCACTCGTGGGCGCCCCCTTCACGGTCACGCGCTCGCTCCGGGACAGCGACGGGAACCTCTACCGCTACCGCTTCAACCTGGGGCTGGCGGCGCTCCTGACGGTCGGTGTGGGGTTCCTCTCGAGCCTGCTCGGGATCGGGGGGGGGATCGTACACGTGCCTCTTCTGACCGCGCTGTTCGACTTCCCGCCCCACGTCGCGACCGCCACCTCGCACTTCGTCCTCGCATTCATGGCGGGGGCGGGCACCGCCACCCACGTCATCCACGGCGACTTCGGCGGGCACGTGGCCAGCACGCTCGCGCTGGCGGCGGGCGTCCTCGTGGGCGCCCCGGTCGGGGCGGCCGTGTCTCGGCATGTCCGCAGCCGGGTGATCATGCGACTCCTGGCCCTGGCCCTGGCCGTGGTCGCGGCGCGCCTCTTCCTGGCCGCCTTCTGAGGCGCAGCCCGGGGGGGGGCGCGGGATGGTAAGGCGGCGTTGGAAACGGTACGTACCAGTACCGACCTGACCGCCCACAGAAGGGGAGAGGATGCTGTTCGTTCGAGCAGCGCGAGATCCGGGACTGGGTGCACGAGTTCGCGGAGCGCGAGATCCGGCCGGTCGCCCACCGGTACGACGAGGACGAGGAGTTCCCGTGGGAGGTGGTGCGGAAGGCGGCCGGGGCGGGCCCGTACTCGGTCGACTTCGTGCGGCAGACGTTCGCCGACCCCAGCGGGCTGCTGCCCGCCCTCGTGGCCGAGGAGCTCTGCTGGGGCTGCGCCGGGAGCGCCACGTCGGTCGAGGAGGTCGTGCAGCGGGCGCGGACCTCCAAGAGCGCCTTCTACCAGCTCTTCAGCTCCAAGGAAGACTGCCTCGGCCAACTGCTGGCCCGCCAGGGGGGCGGCGTCCTCCAGGCCGTGACCGCGTCCGCGGGGGAGAGGGAAGGGCACCGGGAGCGATCCGGCGGGGGATCGCCACGTTCGTGACGGCCTGCGCCGGCCACGCGCCGCTGGCGCGATTGCTCCTGGTCGAGTCGGTCGGTGTCAGCGAAGCCATCGAGAGCGTGCGAGCGGCGCTGCACGACCGCTTCGCCTCGATCGTCGAGGCCGAGGTCCGGCGGGCTGGCAGCGACGAGTTCTACACCGGGGTGGACCCCGCCCTGTTCGGCCCGGGCCGTGGTGGGGGCCGTGAGCGAGGCGACAGCGAGGTTCCTCGCCGGACCGGCGGGCGATCCCGCCGCCCTGGCGGAAGGCCTGGGGCTGATCTTCGCCCCGCCGCCGACCCGAGGATGAACGGTTGGGGGTTGCTCTCCGAACATCCGTTCGATACAATGATGGTCAAAGCCATGCGCACACTTCAAAGTCAGATGCGACTTCGGCGCCTGGTGCGGATCCACTCCGATTTCGCGGTGCGCCTCATGCGGGACCCTGAGGACCGGGTCCTGGCTGGGGCAGCCGCGGACCGGCTGCTTCAGCTGGCCGCCGACCTGCGCGCGGCCTGGGAGCAGGAGTCGGCCCAGGGGCCGACGGCGCCCGTGTCCGCCGGCGGGGCCACCTGGCTCGGCGCCCAGGCCGGCGGCACGACCCCCGCCGCGCTGCGCCGCCACGTCAGCCGCGCGATCGCGAGAATCGAGGCTGCCGCGGGTGCCATGGACCGTCCCGGCGCCGACCAGCCCGGCCTGGCGGCGGAGTTCGAGGAGGCCGCTCTGCCGCTCATCTTCTGTCTGAGGGGCCTGGAGCAGGTGCCCGCGGCGCATCTCGGCGACCTCGCCATGAGGGAGCTGGGGCGCTCGGCCTGAGCCGGGGGCCGACGCCGGCGGCCCCGGGCGGGAATGCCTTGCTGTCTTAAACGGTCATTATCGATAGCATCGTGAGGTAATGGCGGCGCCTTTTGGGCGCTCCCTCCCCTGAGGTGGGCCGGACTAGAATCCCGCCGTCGTGTCGCCCGATCCCCCAGGCGTGACGGAGGCTGCCGCCCAGAACGCCTGGAGGCCCGCCGGAGTGCTGGCGCAGGCGGACCGGGCGGTGCCGGCGCTGGTGGCCGCCGCCATCGCCATCGTCGTTGAGGTCTTCGCTCTGTGGGCGCGCGCCCTGCCCCTCGAATTCGCGCACTGGGACGCCATCCACTACCTGTTCCTCGCCCAGTACGGCTACCCCTCCCACCTGGACCCGCGGGACGCCTTCTTCCCGGGCTACCCGATGCTGGTCCGGGCGGCCATGTTCATCGTCCCGGACCCTCTCAAGGCCGCCCTCGCCGTGAGCGCGGCATCCGCCGTCGTGGCCTGCTGGTCGGTGGGCAAACTCGTCGAGGAGGAACTGGGCGACCGCGCGGCAGGGTCGTTCGCAGCCTGGCTCTTGGTCTTCTTCCCGGGGGCGTTCTTCATGTTCGCGCCCTACTCGGAGGCCCCCTTCGTGGCCTCGGCGGCGCTCTGCGCGTACCTGGCGCGTCGGGGAGGCCTGGGCTGGGCGACCCTGGCCGGGACCGTCGCCTGCGCCGTGCGCCCGGTGGGCGGAGCCCTGGCGCTGGTGCTCCTGGTGGAGGCGCTGCGCCAACGGAGATGGCGGGCGGCGGCGCTGGCGGGGGCCGTCCTCTTGCCTATCCTGGCCTTCTTCGCGTATCTGGGGCTGCACGCGGGGGACTTCTGGGCCTACCCGCACTCGGAGGCGGGGCCCTCGTTCGGCATCACGTTCGCCTGGCCGTGGACGGCGGCGCTCGCCAGCTGGAACGCGGGCGGACCCTACCTGGACTCAATCTACAGGCCCGCGGTGGTCCTGGGACTGGCCGGGGCGGCGGTGACGACCGTGGCGCTCGTGGCGAGGCGGATCCCGCTTTCCCTGGGCCTTTACTGCGCCGCCACCGTCCTCGTCTCACTGGCGGAGTCGAACTGGCGCTCCGCGGTCAGGTACGACCTCGCCCTCTTCCCCCTTCTCATCCCCATCGCCGCCTGGACCGCCGGCCGCGTGGGCACGCGCACCGCCCTGCTCGCCGCGGGCGCGTCGGCGTTCGCGTTCAGCGCGGCCGTCTATGCCGTGGGGGGA
>JBOHUY010000381.1:0-7366 GCA_050735015.1 Candidatus Dormibacterales bacterium
GCGTCGAGTTGATCCAATCGTTCGACCGTAAACTTCCAATGCATGCCCTTGGCGGCCACGTCGAGACTACGCCAAGGCATGCCGGACTGACCGTGACGCACCCCCGCAGCACAGAGGTTGTCCCTCCAATAGAGCCGCCCGTCGCCGTCATCGAACCTGTAGTACTTGGCGAGGTAAGCGGGGTCGTAATCGATTCGGAGATCGTTCCAAATAACCCGGTCCGTCTTGCTGTAGTAGAGCAGCGTGTCGTGTACCGGGCCATATCGCTTCGCACTGCTATGTGCGGTAGTTCGCTTCCAGATGATTTCGTTGCGGAAGTTTGAAGCCCCAAAGACGTCGTCCATCATGACCTTGAGATAGTGGCTCGCATGTGGGTCGCAATGGAGGTAGATGGAGCCGGTGGGCTTTAAGACGCGCCGAATCTCCATTAGCCGCTCCCGCATCCATTCGATGTAGACCTGAATCCCCCCGGCCCACCGATCCTCGAAGCTGCGCACCTCGGCTTCGTCGCCCCAAATCACCTCGTATTGCCGGTTACTGAAGAAGGGGGGGTCAAGGTAGGCCAGATCCACCGAATCTGGGACCAGCACGGCCAGCCGACTCAAATTGTCCTCGCAGTAGAGAACCTCGGTTGGCAGATCAGGCTTTCGCCGTAACTGCTCTAGGTTCTCACGCACCACCTGGCGCGCCCCTATATTCGGGTTGCCGTAGGCGCGCGCAGCCCTGGGTTGCTTCCGAGGGATGGGGCGGGCGGGCACCGCGCTCCTCCTTGTCCGGGAGTCCGCGAAGACGCGAACCTACCATAGGTAGCCGAGTTTGTCTCGGGACACTACGTGTTCTTGACCGCTCAAGCAGTCACCTTCAAATTGACCCACTACCAAAGCATCCGCGACCTGGTCCGGAGCTGGAGAGGACGGCGCGGGAGAGCGCCAACTACAAGCACTTCCGAGGTCTGGTCGATGACCAGGTGCTCGCCGGGTCTCGGCAGCCAGGGCCGGTGGCTGCGGCGCTTGCGCTTCCAGTCTTGCTTGTCCGTCGAAACCACGCGCCGGAAGTTGCGCGCCGAGCCGCGCGCGGACTTCTGGCATCTCATGGGTGAGCCTGATCGGAAAGGATGGCTTCACGACCTGAACTTGAGGGAGCCGCCAGATCGGCCGTCCGGGAAGGATGTCCTTTCCGAGCCAGCGGTTGCCCCTATCGTTATCCTAGGATTCCAAGAATCGCAATGCCTTGGACGATCCCGTCTAGTCTGCCTGATTACGCCGAGAATCGAACGGCTTGCTCCGACTGCCATGGGGTGCCGGCTGTCGAGGGGGCGCCGTGCCCGACCTGCGGGGCCATATGTTTGGCCACTGATCCAGGTCCCCGCGAATTCAAGACCCTCACCTTGATCCCGGTGAACGAAGACCTGTCCCCACTGCGCATTCAATGGGGCGAGAAACGGCAGGCCGACGGAAGCTGGGCGAAAGTCTATCGACTTGTCGACAAGGTCAATGATCGGTACATCGAGGATGTTTCTCACGCGGACAGCCGGACCTTGCACCAGAACGAACCTCTTAGCGAGCATCGGGGACACGGATCAGCGCGCGAGAAGCACCAGCCGGTACTGGTACCAAATTCGGTGCGTCAAATCGCCGAGGTCGGCCGCTGATGCCATCTTTTGATATTCGAGGGGTACAGGGACGGCGGTGGGCAAATGTCACCATCGACCAGCTGAGCGGTGGTGCCGGGCTCGGCTTCTACCAGCTCTACCTCAACCTGACGCTCCACGTCGAGGCAGCTTCGGAGACCAATGACCCCTCTTTCCGCAATACCCCGTTCGCGCTCACCGATCTGAGCGCGGAGCTTCGACTCGGGAGCGCCATCATCGGGTCGGCAACGCCGGCTCCGCAAAACCTCCCCGTGGTGCCCGTCGACTGGACACAAGACCGTCGGAGATCAGCAGGAGTGGGGCTGCGCCGCGGTGCCGGTCGCGCCATGTCCTCCGGAGCGGGCCCTCGGCCTGCGGACCAGCAGCGGCCACCTCAACCCCAGCGATCTCGATCGAGGCAAGTATCGGTGGCCCGGCACCTCTAGGGCACGTGCGCCCGGGACCAAGGACAAGGCCAGGATGAGGTCAGACGTGCTCATCTCGGCGCGGGCGTGAAGCCGCTAGAAGCGAGGTTGGCGAGCACCCCACAGATGATAGAAACGGCGGGACCCGACGTCGATGAGAGCCGCAAACAGGCCTCGACACACGCGCTGCCGTCAGGATTGCCGTCAGGCCGCCCATGCCCGGCCCAAGAGCGCTCACGTAAACTTATAGCGGTGCTATCCCGTCCACATTCGAAAATGGCGGAGAGGGTGGGATTCGAACCCACGATAGGGTTGCCCCTATAACGGTTTTCGAGACCGTCGCCTTCAACCGGGCTCGGCCACCTCTCCGGGCGCTCCCGGCCCGCCCCGAGACATCGCAGGATGGCACAGGCTGGATGGCGGTCCCGACCGGATTCGAACCGGCGTTCTCGGCCTTGACAGGGCCGCGTGTTTGGCCAGGCTACACCACGGGACCCAGGCCAGCCCGTAAGTTTATCAGCTTGCCCAGCCCTTCCCAGTGCCCTCGCACGCACCTCGAGACACCCCTCTTTCCGACATATTGGCTATCATAATTTCTTCCCATTGATGACGCGTCGCAAATCTATGAGCGGAAGGTCGCCGGCTGGGTCCACGGGGTGTTTGATCGCCTCGATCCCTTCTCCGGCCGGCCTCTAGCCAGCCTACTTGGCGCCGGAAGGCCCCATCCCCGGCCGGCCCATGCGCGCCCGCGCCTCACAGGGGCGGCTATCGGTCGGCGGGACCACCTGGCACGCCCGGGCTCGGGCCTGGGTCGGGGCACACCGGGTCGCGATACTGGGCGCCGTCGCTGTGGTCCTGGCGCTCTTCGCCGTGTACGTGTGGTACACGCTGAGAGACCTTCCCAGCCCGGGCGAGACCGCCCTCGCCGCCGGCACGATCACGTTCTACGACCGGCACGGCCAGGTCATCGAGCGGCGGAGCCTGAACGGCGAATACCACATCCCGCTTCCCCTCTCGCAGATGGGGCACTGGGCCCCGATCGCGGTCCAGGCCGCCGAGGACCGGCACTTCTACCACGAGGGCGCCATCGACTGGGCCGCCGAGCTGAGGGCGGCGGTCGTCGACCTGCGCTCGCATTCCTTCGCGCAGGGAGGGAGCACCATCACGCAGCAACTGGTGAAGATCCAGCTGCTGACGCCGCAGAAGTCCATCCTCCGCAAGCTCCAAGAGGCGATCCTGGCCGAGGCTCTGGCCCGGCGCTACTCCAAAGACCAGGTCCTCGCCATGTACCTCAACCGCGTCTACTTCGGGCACGGAGCCTACGGGATCGGCTCGGCGGCGCGGACCTACTTCGACGAGGACGCGGCCAAGCTCACCATCGCCCAGGCCGCCTTCCTGGGGGGCCTCATCCAGGCTCCCAGCGCGTACGACCCCGAGGTCCGATACGACCTCGCGCGCGATCGCCAGCTCTACGTCCTGGGCGGCATGGTCAAGATGGGCGCCATCACCCCCGCCCAGTCGGCCGCGGCCGGCCGCGAGGACATCCGCAAGGAGCTGCGGTTCACGACCGCCTACCGCCAGAGCAAGGCCCCTCAGTTCGTGGACTACGTGATGGGCCGCCTGGAGCAGCAGCTGGGGGCGGCGGCCGTGCAGCAGGGCGGGTTCTCGGTGTACACGACTTTGGACCTCCGCCTTCAGCAGCTGGCCCAGCACGCTGTGGCCTCGGGGGTTGGGGAGCTCAACTCCGCAGGCACGGGCGTCAACAACGGCGATCTCATGGCGGCCGACTCCAAGACGGGCGCCATCCTGGCCTGGGTCGGCTCCGCCGATTACCGCAACAGCGCCATCGCCGGGCAGTACGACGTCATCCTCTCGCCCCGCTCGCCGGGCTCGTCCTTCAAGCCCTACGACTACGAGGCGGCGCTGCGCGACCGCAGGATCACGCTCGCGACCCGGCTCGACGACTCCCCCAACCACGACTTCGGCTACAAGGTGGTCGACTTCGACAACCAGTACATGGGGCGGCTAAGCGCGCGCCGGGCGCTCGTGCTCTCGCGCAACATCCCCGCCGTCCAGGTCGCCCAGGAGGAGGGGATGTCCCCGATCAACGACCTCATGCGGGAGATGACTGGGTGGACGGGCCCCACGGACGGCAGCCTCTGCGGGGCCATCGGCTGCACCCACCTCACCATGCTGGCCCAGGTCCAGGGCTATCAGGTCTTCGCCGACCAGGGCACCAAGGTCCCCCTCATGTCGATCACTAAGGTCGTGGACGGGCAGGGCAACACCGTCTACCAGCAGACCCCCGGCCAGCAGGACGGCATCACGCGGTTGCTGAGCCCGGCCGAGGCCTACCTGATCACCGACACGCTCAAGCAGTACCAGTATCAGTGGGGGCTGGGCTTCGATCGCCAGATGGCGAGCAAGTCGGGCACCAGTGGCGGAAGCACGATCGGCGTCCACCAGGACGCCTGGCAGATGGCCTACAACCCGGAGGTCGTGATCGGCACGTGGGGAGGCAACACCGCCCCCAACGGCGGGGGCAAGTCGATCAGCGCCTTCGGCGTCAACGTCGGCCTCGACGTGGAGTCCAAATTCGTCAATGGCTTGCCCCAGTCCTGGCGGGGCTGGTACCCGCGGCCGAGCGGGATCGTCGACGGGCACGGCTGCGCGGGCCAGCCGGACGCCTCCCACGAGATCTTCCTGGCCGGGACGCAGAACGACAGCGGGTGTGCCTCTCCGCCCAGGTCCAGCCCGTCGCCGAGCCCTTCGGCCGGCCCCAGCCCGTCGCCGACCGTCTCGCCGCCGCCGAGCCCGACCCCCTCTGTCAGCCCATCCCCGTTGCCCTCGCCGACCCTCTCCCCGGCGCCCACCAAACCGCCCGGGATCCCGCCTCCGGCGGGTGCCGCGCCCAAGTCGGCACGGCCTCGCTGAAGCCCCCGGGCCCAGGGTGGAGGCCGCCACGGCCCTACCTATAATGGCGCAGGCGTGAACGAGGGCGAGCCTGAAGGCAAGGGGCCCGAGCCCGAGGAGCTGCGCGGCCGGTTTGCCGTCCTCAGCCGGGTGGCGATCCTTTTCACCCTGCCCGACAGCCGCCTTCGCGAATTGACCCGGCACCTGCGCCCGGCGACGGTGACGACGGGGACCGTGGTGGTCCGGCAGGGGGACCCCGGCGACGCCCTCTTCATCATCGAGGAGGGGCGCTGCGAGGTGGTCGTCCAAGAATCCCCCGGCCACTCGGTGACCGTGGCCTTCCTGGGCTCGGGGGACTTCTTCGGGGAGATGGCCCTGGTCTCCGAGGAGCCGCGCTCGGCGACGGTCAGGGCCCTCACCGACTGCCGCCTCCTGGTCCTCGACCGCAAGACCCTCTACGAGATGGTGCCGGCCGACTCCGAGGCCCTCATCGACCTCCACGCCCTCGCCGAGCAGCGCAAGGCCACGCTTCAGAACGTGATCGCCCACGCGGGGGCGGTGGCCCCCGAGCAGGCCGCCATCTGCATCGCGGTGTACTCGCCCAAGGGCGGCGCGGGCAAGACCACGGTGGCGGTCAACCTGGCCGCCAGCCTGGGCCGCATCTACCCGGGCGAGGTTCTCCTCTTCGACCTCGCCCTACCCTTCAACCACGCCGCCCTGACCTCCAAGCTCGTCCCCACCTCGAGCCTGGGCACCGTCCTCTCGCAGGGCCCCACCACCAACTTCGAGGAGGCCATCCTGAGCAGCATCCTCCACCACCCCAGCGGGATGATGGTGCTGCCCGGGGTGCTCAAGCCGGAGGAGGCGGACCTCATCACCCCCGACGTCCTCATCCGCGCCATCACCCTTCTGCGCGGAGCCTTCCGCTACATCGTCTTCGACCTCGGCGTGGCCATGACCGAGAACCTCCTCACCGTCCTCGACCACTCCCAGAAGATCGTCCTCATCGCCATCCCCGAGCTCTCCACCTTGAAGGACATCACCGACCTCTACAGGATCTTCGCGAGCGCGCTCCACATCTTGCCCAGCCAGGTCCTCGTGACCATGAACGTCAAGAGCCCCCGGGCGGTGGTCTCCCGGGACGACGTCGAGCGCAACCTGCAGCAGGAGGTCACGGTCGAGATCGGCTACGACGGCTCCAAGCCCGACGAGGCGGCGGTGAGGGGGGAACTGCTCGTGCTCACCGACCCCAAGAGTTCGGTTTCCCGGGGCGTTCTGGCGCTGGTGGACGCCCTCGAGGGGCGGACCGACCCCCGCCGGGAGCGCCGCCTCCCCTTCGGCTTCAAGGTCGGCTGACGGCGGGCGCGCGGCCGGACGCCCCCCGCGCCCGGCGGACTGCTAGGATGAATCAATCCAGGAGGTTTCTCGCACAACGATGATCGAACAGTCCAGCGCGGTCACACTCACCGACGAGGCGGTCAAGCAGCTCAGGACCCTGATTGCGGAGGAGTCCAGCCCCGAGGTCGCCCTCAGGGTCTTCGTCAGCGGCGGCGGCTGCTCGGGCATGCAGTACGGGATGGCGCTCGACGAAAGCCTCAGACCCAACGACCAGGTCGTGGAGGCGGAGGGCGTACGCGTCCTCATCGACGAGTTCAGCCTGCCCTACCTCCAGGGCTCGGAGATCGACTACGTGAACAGCCTCATGGGCGCCGGCTTCACCGTGCACAACCCGAACGCGGTCCGCTCCTGCTCCTGCGGCCACTCGTTCGACACCGGCGAGGACGCCGGCAGCGCCTGCGCCTGCGGGCACTGACCCCGGCCTCCTGAGGCCGGGGTAAGGGCGCCCCCATAACGGGGCGCCCTTATTCTTTTCGGGCAGCCGTGCCCCACACCTCACGCCGCTTTCGGGAGATAGTCCTCTTCGTCGTCGGCGTGGCTGCGCCCATCGGCATCCTGGTCGTCAACGGTTCCGCCTTCGTCATGACCCACCTGGGGGAGTTCAGGACGGCGATCGCGGCGGCCGCGCTGGTCAGCTCGCTGCTCCTGAACGGACTTACGGCCTGGTTCGTGCTTGCCTTCGCGCAGAGGCAGGCCACTGCCCTCTACGCCGAGTACCGGCGCTGGCTGGTGGGGCTGGCCGCGCTCGTGGTGGCAGCGACCTCGGCGGGGGCGGGCTACTTCACGTACGTCGGGATGCGCGACCCCCGGCACCTGCCCAACCGGGTGGCCGTGATCACCGCCTTCCTGGCGCTCTTCGTGCCCCTCGGCATCACCTGGATAAGCAGGCGGATGGCCGCCCGGCGGGACGCGGGCCGCCGGACCCGCGCCGCCGGGACGAACCATCCCGAAGCTCCGATCTGACGAGGTCTTCTCAGGGCCTCTTACATCATGTCGGGCG
>JBOHUY010000382.1:0-2104 GCA_050735015.1 Candidatus Dormibacterales bacterium
GCGCTGGACCGCGCCCGCGACGGCGCCGCGGCCGCGCTGGGCGCCTCCCCGCCCGACCTCGTCTTCTGCTCGGGGGGGACCGAGGCCGTCAACCTGGCCCTCCTGGGGGCGGGGCGCCGCCTGCCCCCGGGCGCCCGCGTCGTGACCTGGGCCGCCGAGCACCAGTCGGTGCTGGGCGCGGTGCGGGAGCTCGAGCTGGAGGGTCACCCCGTCGCCGTCCTGCCCGTGGACCCCCGGGCACGCGCCCTGCCCGACCTCATCCCGGCCGACGCCGGGCTCGTCTCCATCGGCCTCGCCAACAACGAGGTGGGGACACTCCAGCCGGTGGCCGAGATCGCGGCCAGGGCCCGGGCCCTGGGCGCGCTCGTCCACGTGGACGCCTGCCAGGGGCCGGCCTGGGTGGAGCCCCCCGTGGGCCTGGCCGACCTGGTCTCCTTCTCGGGCCACAAGCTGGGGGCGGGCCGGGGCGGCCTTCTCTTCGCACGGCCCCACGTGCGCCTGCTCCCCCTCCAGTTCGGGGGGCCCCAGGAGTGGAACCGCCGGGCCGGACGCGAGGACGTCCAGGCCGCGCTCGCCGTCGCCGCCGCCCTGGGCGTCTGCGCCTCCCGGCGGGTGGCCGAGAGCCGGCGGGCGAGTGCCGCCCAGGCCAGGCTGCGCTCGGTCCTTGAGGGCCTGGGGGCGCGCCCCACGGGCGGCTCGCCCGGGCTTCCCAACATGGTCAGCGCCTGCTTCCCGGATGTGCGCGGAGAGGACATGCTGATGGCGCTCGACCTGGCCGGCGTGTCCGCCTCCAGCGGGTCGGCGTGCGCCTCCGGATCGCTCGACCCCTCCCACGTGCTCCTGGCCATGGGCCTCACCCTCGAGGAGTCGCTCGGCAGCCTGCGCCTCAGCACCGGCTACGAGACCGGCGAGGGCGAGGTGGAGGCGGCCGCGGCCCTCATCACCGAGGCCCTGGGCCGGCTGCTGAGGCGCGCCGCCCGTGCCTGAGGTGGAGGCCGAGCTGGCACGGCGCCTGGCCGAGGGGTCGGAGGTGCTTGTGGCGACGGTCGTCCGCACCGACCGCGAGCCTCCCTCGCATGCGGGCGCCAAGCTGCTCCTCTCGCGCACGGCCGCCCTGGCCGGCACGCTGGGCTGCTCCGAGTTCGACTCCGCGGCCCTGGCCGAGGCCCCCGCGCTGCTCGACGCCGGGACCCCCCGGCTGCGCACGTACGAGCACGACCTGGGGTCGGTCGAGGTCTACCTGGAGCCGCACGCGCAGGCGCCCCTCCTGGCCGTGGCGGGCGCCACACCGGTCGCCCGCGAGCTCTTGGAGCTGGCCCCCCGGGTGGGGTTCAGGACCGCGCTCTTGGAGACCCGACCCGAAAGGCTGGCGGGGGCGCCCTGGCCGGGCCCCGTGGTCCGCGAGCTGGAGGGACTGGAGGCCGCCCTCGGCACCGGCCCCTATTTCGTCCACACCGACCACGACGCGCCCGGCCTGGTCCCGCTCCTGGCGGCCGTGCTCGAGCTCCGGCCGCGGTTCACGGGGCTGATGGGCAGCCGCCGGCACACGGGCCCGCACCTGGCCGAGCTGCGCGCCCGGGGGGTCCCTGAGGAGGCCGTGGCCGCCATCAGGACGCCCGTCGGGCTGGAAATCGGGGCCGCCACGGCGGGGGAGATAGCGCTCTCCATCCTGGCCGGGCTGGTGGCCGTGCGGCGGGGCGGCGCCCCGGGCGGGTGGAAGGACGCCTGAGCCCGGCTCAGAGCACCTCGGGCGCCAGCATCTCCCGGTAGGTCTCCCGGCGCCTGATGAGGCGGGCGCGCCCACTCTCGACCATGACCACCGCCGGCCGGGGCACGCCGTTGTAGTTGCTGGACATGGCCAGGCAGTAGGCACCCGCGGCCGGGATCATGACCAAGTCGCCGGGGCCGAGCCGGGGCAGATCGGCGTCCTGGACGAGCACGTCCGTGGACTCACAGTATTTGCCGGCGATGGTCACGCGCTCGAGCGGCGAGCCGGCCGGGTCGGAGGCGTGCACGGCCTCGTACCGGGCGCCGTAGAGCTTGGGCCTGATGTTGTCGCCCATGCCCCCGTCCACGGCCACGTAGCGCCTGAGGCCGGGTACCT
>JBOHUY010000383.1:0-1680 GCA_050735015.1 Candidatus Dormibacterales bacterium
TCACGTAGGTGCGCGAGGCCCAGTCGAACCGGCGCCCCCCGATCAGCGCCCCCGCCATGCCGCGATTATCCTCAGGTGGCTTGAGGCTCACGGAATTGGCGGCGGCGGTAGCGGGCGCGCGTGTGGCGGCGGGCGGGGAGGCCGAGGTGACCTCGGTCACGGAGGACTCCCGGGGGGCCGGTCCCGGGGTCCTCTTCGTGGCCCGGGCGGGTGCCGCCCACGACGGCCACCTCTTCGCGGCGGAGGCGGCGGGTAAGGGGGCGGCCGTGGCCGTGGAGCGCGAAGTCCCGCTCCCCCCCGGCACGGCCTGCCTGCGCGTTGAGGACTCCCGCCGCGCCCTCGCCGAGCTGGCGGCCGAGCTGAGCGGGCGCCCCGGGCGGCGCCTTCTCGTGGCCGGGGTGACGGGGACCGACGGCAAGACCACGACCACGCACATGGCCGTCCACCTCCTGGAGTCCGCCGGATGCCCGGCCGGGGGGCTCAGCACCGTCTCCTTCCTGGTCCCGGGAGAGGCCCGCGACAACCCCACCGGGCTGACCACGGCGGGCCCCGTCGAGGTGCAGGCGCAGCTGGCCCGGATGGCGGAGTCGGGGGCGGCCGCCGCCGTGGTGGAGGCCACCTCCCACGCCCTCGTCCAGGGGCGGGTGGACGCCTGCGAATTCGACGTCGCCGCCTTCACCAACGTGGGCAGAGACCACCTCGACTACCACGCCAGCTGGGAGGACTACCTGCGCGCCAAGGCCCGGCTCATCGACCTCTGCGCGGGGGGATGGGACAAGGGCCTTCCCAAGACCGCCGTCTTGAACCTGGACGACGCCTCCTACGAGGAGCTCTCGCGCCGGCCCGTGGGGCGCCGTCTCAGCTACTCCCTGAGCGGGCGCGCGGGCGCCGACCTGGCCGCCCTGGAGGTCAGCGCGGAGGCGCGGCGCTGCCGCTTCCGGCTGCGGGGTCCGGGCGGCGAGGTGCCCGTCGTCCTGGCCATGGCGGGCGCCTTCAACGTCGCCAACGCGCTCTGCGCGGCGGGCGTGGGGATCGCGCTGGGCCTTACGCTGGAGGAGGCGGCCGCCGGCCTGGGCTCCTTCCAGGGCGTGCCCGGGCGCATGGAGCCCGTCGACCTGGGGCAGCCCTTCGCGGTCTTCATCGACTTCGCGCACGCCGCCGGCGCGCTGGCGGGGGCCCTCGCCCAGCTGCGCCCGCTGACCGCGGGCAGGCTGCTGGCAGTCTTCGGGAGCACGGCCCGTAGCGACCACGACCGCCCTGGCATGGGCCGGGCCGCGGCCCGGGGCGCGGACCACTTCGTCATCACCACCGACGACCCCGTGGGGGAGGACCCGGGCGAGATCGCGGCCGCCGTGGCCGCCGGTGCCGCCGGCGCGGAGGGGAGGTTCGAGATCGAGCTCGACCGCCGGCGGGCGATCAGGCGCGCCTTCCGGCTGGCCGGGCCCGGCGACGTCGTCCTACTGGCCGGCAAGGGCCACGAGAAGACCATGGTCCTGGCCGCGGGGCGGGTGCCCTGGGACGAGCGCCAAGAGGCGGAGGCGGCCCTCAGGGAGATGGGGTACGGGCCCGGCTGAGGGCGCCCCGGCGCGGGTCCTCGTGGCCGCCCCCCACCATGCGCACGACCTCGACCCGGTCGCCCTCGGCCAGGACGGCGCTCCCGAACTCGGCCCTGTCCAGGAT
>JBOHUY010000384.1:0-8949 GCA_050735015.1 Candidatus Dormibacterales bacterium
CCGACACGCTCCTGCCGGACGAGGTGGTGGCCGGCAAGGAGCCGTACCTGATCGTCGGAGCTATGGCCGGCGGGTAAATGAAGCGGGGGCCCCCGCGCCGCGCGCGGAGGCATCAGCGACTTTGCGCTCGTGTCGGCTAGCGGCCGGCGAGACCTTCGCCGGTCTCCAGCACGGTCGTGAGGCCGCCGAGAATCCAGGACCAGCCGGGGTCCGACTCTGCCCGCGCCAGCCACACCAAGTCGTCGACCAGACGGCACATGTGCCGGCTCTCCACCGCGATTCTCTCGAGTGCAGTCCGGTACTCCCGCGCAGGTCGCGGTCGCCCGAGGATCAGCGACGCCTCTCCTTCGATCACCGTGAGCGGCGTCCGCAACTCGTGAGAGGGCATCTGCCGCGAACTGGAACTGTTGGCGGCGAGCGATCTCGATCGGCCGCGCAGCTCGCCGGCCGATGAGGAAGAGGATCACGAAAGAAACGCCTAGAAGGAGCGGTCCCACCACCAATGCGACGATGGCAGGAGCCCTCCACTCAACAATTGCTTGGCCACACGATCGGGAGGAATCCGAGCAGGTGCTGTGGCCTTGCGCGCTGGCGAGTACGGCAAGGATGAGCACGGCGCCGACGATCACGGTTCCGGCCAGGGCGGTCGCACGCGCTGAGCGCGCAACCGGCGCCGGCTTCATCCTGCCGTCTCCAGTCGAAAACCTTGCCCCCTTACGGTGGCGATGCGGACGCTCCCGTGAGCGATCTTGCGTTTGAGGCGCCCCATGTGAACGGAAATGGTTGCCGGAACTGGCCCTCCAGGGCTGGGCCGACGGGACTGACCTCGTCGGATCAAACAGGTTATCCCTCGGTCGCGCAAGCGAAGCCACACCAGGCCCCATAACCGTTAGCAGTTAGCGCGGAGAGCGAGCCTTGGGGCCGCTCGGAGTCAAGGGACGAGTTCGAAGGCAGTGACGTGGGCTGGTCTAACGACAGAAAAATGCCTCCGGTCGAGCGTCGCGATCGTGGAAATGCCAAGTCGCTCGGAAGCCGCGACGATCGAGGCGTCGACTGTGCCCAGCGGCAAGTCGCGGTAGGTCGATACCAGTTCGGCGATCCGGAGCCAGTCCATCGCGGCAACCTGTTCGGGTACGAGGTCGCCGGCAGCCAGGTCGCCGAGAAAGCGCACCTCGGTCTCCATCCCAACTCGGGTCCCCAGCAGGTAGGCGACCTCGGTGACAACCAAGATCGGCACCAAAACGGACCCGGCGTGGTTCTCGAGGAGCCGCCTGCAGCGGCGGTACTCGGCGTCGTCGGCGTCGTAGGCTGCGTATAGGGGGCCGGCGTCGGCGATCAGCGGTCTGCGAGCTCTGACCGCAGTATTTCCTCGATCCGATGCGAGACTTCGCTCTTGCCGCTCCGGCCGGCGGCGCCCAACCGGCGCCTGCCTGCGGGCCCGATCAGGTGGGTCTCGATGGCCTCGCGGGTCACCTCCGAGACCGTCGTGCCGCGGCGCTTGGCTTCATGACGGAGCCTGGCGTCGAGCTCATCCGGGAGCTTGACCGTGGTCCTCTTCATCGTATGCCAGCATACCCGTGCTGACAGCGTTGTGACACCGGTTGGGCCGAAGGTGGGCGAACCACGGCGAACAGGTGGCCGGGTGCGGGCCCGACTTCCGAACCTAGGCGAATGGCGGCGAATGTCCACGACACTCGTTCGTCGGATTCAAAGCCGCTGCCGCAAGAGGGGGCCGAATCCCCTGCTCGGCACTCTCGACGACCGTGGAGATTGTGCGGTCAGTCACGCATTCGCCGAGAGGGAAGCGCGCGTCGCCAACTTTGCAGCCTAACCGGCCTGGCGGACTCGGGCCTTACGATTGCTGCCCCCGGCACCGGGATTCAGGCATCCTGGAGCCCTCCGGAACGACCGTCAAGGAGGTGTCAGACGCCAGTGCCCGCGGGACGCCCTCCCCCGGCTCGGGCGCGCGGCGCGCATCGGACGCCCAGGTTCCCGAGGCTAGCCATCGAGGACCTTCCTGCCGCACCTGGAACCCATGCTGCCACGGGGGTCGGGTAGTGCCGGCCAGGTCCTCGTCGCAGGGCGACAAGGCCCCGACCTGGGTCATCTTCCTTCCCGGTGACCCCCCACGGCGGGGTCGCTTCGCCCTCGTGGGCGCGGAGCTCGCGGGCCGGCGTCGGATGGCGGTCGACGTCGCCGTCAAAGGCGGAAGGGGCGCGCGCCGCCGGCGCGTGGAGGCGCGGATCGTGCCCCTGGCCGAGGCCCTTCCGTGGCTGGCAGGGCTGCCCGCCGAGGAGTCGCTGCCCACCTCGCTCCTCGCTTGGTCCGCGGCCGTCAAGGCGGGCCTCAACCTGGTCGCCAAGGGCCGCCTCCATCCCTCGATCTCGCGCGCGGGCTTCGACACCTGGAAGGTCGGGCCCCTGGACCGACGCGACGAAGAGTGGGTTGCAACGCTTGCGGCAGCGCTCCCGTTGGAGGCTCACGCGCTGCCGGTCGCCCAGGGCAGCCCCCTCTTGGTCCGCAGCCCGGAAGCCATCCTCCGAGAGTGCTGGGACGCGATCGCAGACGCGCTCGTCCGAAGCCCGGCGGCGGGGCTGACCACGGCGCACAGAGCCTACGCGGTGGCGCGGCCCACGTCGGTGGAGCCGCTGCGCGAGTGGCTGGAAGCGGCCGAGACCGGGCTCGGCACCGGGGCCCGACCGGAGTTGAGGCTGGAGAGCCCGGACGGGGAAGGCGACGGGTTCGAAGCCGTACTCCAGCTGCGAAGCCGGCAGGACCCCTCGCTGGTGGTGGGAGCGGAGGACCTGTGGGAGGCGCCTTCGGCGGTGCTCCGGTGGCTCGGCGAATCTGCCGAGGTCGACCTCCTGCTCGCGCTTCGCCGTGGAGCCCGCGCCTGGCCTCCGCTGGAACCCCTGCTCGAGCAGGCACGCCCGGCCCGGATGCGGCTCGGGGAGGCCCAGGTGGCGGAGCTGCTCGGTCCGGCCGCCCAGGATCTGGCCGCCCAGGGGCTGGAGGTGCTCTGGCCGGCAGAGCTGGTCTTCGGCGACCTCGAGCTGAGGGCTGCCCTCGCGCCCACCCCGGGCCCCAAGAGTGCGGGCGAGCCCACCTTCACTTTGGACCAGGTGCTGGAGTTCCGCTGGGAACTGGCGCTGGGCGGCGAGGTCTTGACCGCGGAGGAGGTGGAGCAGCTGGCTACCGCGAAGCGGCCGCTCCTGCGGCTGCGCGGCCGCCTGGTGCGGGCGGATCCCGAGCTGCTGGCCCGGATCCGCGCCCGCCGGCCGGGCCGCATAGGCGCCCGGGAGGCCCTGGCGACTGCGCTGGGGGGGAGTCTCAGAATCGGGGACGAGGAGGTCTCGGCACGGGTCGAAGGACCGGCGGCGGCCCTCGCCGACCGGCTCCGGGAGCTCGGCTCGGGGAGCCGAGAGGCGGCCGAGCCGGAGGGGCTCCTGGCCACTCTTCGTCCCTACCAGAGGCGGGGTCTGGCCTGGCTGTTGGAGATGTCCGAGACGGGTCTCGGGGGATGCCTCGCGGACGACATGGGCCTGGGCAAGACGGTGCAGATGATCGCGCTCCAGCTGGCGCGCGGGCGTGGGCCCATGCTGGTCGTCTGCCCGGCCTCGTTGCTCGGCAACTGGGAGCGCGAGGTGCGGCGCTTCGCGCCCGGCCTGGTCGTCCGCCGCTATCACGGCAGCGGTCGCAGCCTGGACTCGATCGCCGGCCGCGACGTGGTGCTGGCCTCCTACGGGGTCGCCCGCAGGGACGCGGCCGCGCTCTCCGAGGTCGGTTGGGACCTGGCCGTCGCCGACGAAGCCCAGCACGCCAAGAACCCGCTTTCGAAGACGGCTCGCGCCCTCCGCGAGATCCCAGCCCGCGTCCGCGTGGCCCTCACCGGGACGCCCGTGGAGAACCGCCTCAGCGACCTCTGGTCGATTCTGGATTGGACGACACCGGGCCTTCTCGGCCCCCTGGACGCCTTCCGCCGCCGGGTCGCGGTGCCGATCGAGCGCTATCGCGACGAGGAGGCGGCCGCCCGCTTCGGCAGGATCGTCCGACCCTTCCTCCTGCGCCGACGCAAGAGCGACCCCGCCATCGCGCCCGAGCTCCCCGCCAAGACCGAGATGGACGTCGTAGTCCCCATGACGCCCGAGCAGATCACCCTTTACGAGGCCGCCGTGCGAGAGGCCCTGGACCAGATCGCCCGCAGCCAGGGGATGGAACGCCGAGGCCTCGTCTTCAAGATGATCACCGCCCTCAAACAGATCTGCAACCACCCGGCCCAGTACCTCAAGGAGACAGGCCCGCTGGACGGGCGCTCGGGCAAGCTGGAAGGCCTCCTGGAGCTGCTCGAGGTGATCGCGGCGGAGGGCGACGCGACCCTCGTCTTCAGTCAGTACGTGGCCATGGCGCGCCTGATCGAGCGCCGGCTGGCGGCGGACGGGACCGCGACGCTGTTCCTGCACGGCGGCGTGGAGCCGGCCCGGCGCGATGAGCTGGTGGCCCGCTTCCAGGCGGGCGGGGCGGCCGTCTTCCTGCTCTCGCTCAAGGCGGGCGGGGTGGGTCTCAACCTGACCCGTGCCACCCAGGTCGTCCATTTCGACCGCTGGTGGAACCCGGCCGTCGAGGACCAGGCCACCGATCGCGCCTATCGCATCGGGCAGGACCGGCCGGTCCAGGTCCGCCGCCTGGTCACCGAGGGGACCATCGAGGACAGGATCGCCGCCGTGATGGCGACCAAGCGGCAGCTCGCGGACGCCGTGGTCGGCGCCGGCGAGGCCTGGATCAGCGAGCTCAGCGACCGCGAGCTGAAGGACCTGGTCGAGCTGAGGGTGCTGTGACGGCTCGCGCCCGCGGTTCGAAGAGGGGGTCGGGGCGCAGATCCCCAGAGGGGCGGCTCCGTTTCGGGAGCACCTGGTGGGGGGCGGCCTGGCTCGACGCGCTCCAGAAGCGGGCGCTCCTCGACCCCAGCCGGCTGCCGCGGGGACGCACCTACGCCCGCGCGGGGGCGGTCCTCCAGATGAACCTGGACAGGGGCAGGGTCCGCGCGCTGGTGCGGGGGACGCGGTCGGTCCCCTACGAGGTCCTGGTCCGGGTCCGTCTATTCAAGCCGGATGAGTGGGCGATCGCCCTCGAGGTCATCGCCAGCAGCGCCGCCAACGCGGCAGCCCTACTGGATGGCGACCTGAGGCCGGCCCTGGCCGGGGAGCTCCGCTCCCGCGGGGTCGACCCGCTTCCGCGCGCCGGCGAAGTGGTCCCGGCCTGCACGTGCCCCGACTGGGCCAACCCCTGCAAGCACGCCGCCGCCGTGTGCTACCTGGTGGCCAACCTGCTGGACGAGGACCCCTTCAACCTCCTCCTCCTGCGGGGACGCGCCCGCGCGGACGTCCTCGCCCAGGTCCGGCGCCTGCGCTCGGCGGCCGCCGCTCCGGCGCTGTCGCAGGGCCGGACCGAACGCCCGCCCGAGCGACCCGTGGCGGCCGGCCGGCTCGGCCGCCGCGAGCTCCTTCCGGTGCCTCTCGCGCCTCCCCCACCCGAACGCCCGGGGCGCCCGGTCCTGGTCGGGCTCGATCCCCCGGCGGGGTCCCAGGTCTCGCGCCAGGACCTGGCCGCGCTGGCGACGGACGCCTCCCGCCGGGCTTGGGAGCTGGCCACGGGCCAAGGCGACGGCGGCCTCGGACTGTCGGTGGACGCCGACCTGGCCCGACGGGCGGAAAGGTGGCTGGGCACGCCAGAGTTCGCGGACCGGGCGGCCCTCGCCGGGCGAGGGGCGCGCGCGGTGGCGAGGCTCGCTTTGGCCTGGCGCGCGGCAGGTGCCGAGGGGGTGGAGGTGCTGCTGCGCGCCTGGGACCCGCCCGCCGGGGACCTGCGAGAGGGAGAGGAGGCCATGCTCGAGAGGGGCCTTTCGCACCGCCGCTGGCGCAACCGGGTCTCCACCCCGGGCCAGGACCGCCAGCTTCGGCTGGGCCGCGACGGGCTCTGGTACCTGCTTCTTCGCACGGGGGCCGCATGGGAGCTGCACCGTCCACCGGAGGCAGATCCGGGGCGGCTCCTGGCGGCCTCGGGCCCGAGCCCGGAGGGCGGTCCGGGCGGAAAGCGGGCCGCCGCGGACCTCGGCCGGGGGCGCCTTCACGGCCGCCTCACCCCTGACCGAGAGTCCCGGGGCTACCTCCCGTTGGGGCCGGAACCGAGGGTGGGGGGGCATGGTCCCGGTCCCGTCGTCCATGTCGATCCCCTTGGCGTTGAAGGGGGCCTTGATTCCTAAAGGCCCGAAGACGCCCAGTTTCTGGAGCTCCTGAGCGACGGCACACCCGCCGCCCTCCTCCAGGCAAAGGACCCTTCGGAACGCGTCCCGGCTGCGCGGGCCTAGGGTCAAGTCACAGGTACGCGGACGGGACGCCGCCGGATCACCCCGACTCTTACGCCCGCAGTAACCGGGCGCGGGGCGACCCATGCTCGTAGCATGGAAGCGTCCGAATGAATCTTCCTAGCGGTCAATTTGAGATCGGGCCTCAGAACGGGCGCCTCGCGGTCCACACGCATCGCCAGGGGCTCGGGGCGCGGGCCGGGCACGACCTCCTCCTGGAGGCGACCGCATGGAAGGGCACCCTTGAGGTGGAGCCGGCCGAGGGCCCGCGGGGGCGCCTCGACGTCCGCGTCGACGCGCGCTCGCTCGAGGTGCGTGAGGGGACCGGCGGGGTCAAGCCTCTCAGCGAGAAGGACCGGCGGGACATCAAGGGGAACCTGGAGGAGAAGGTGCTCCGGGCGGGCCCCCATCCCGAGATCCGTTTCCAGTCGGACGCCGTGGAGAGCTTCTCAGAGGCGGGCGATTCGGCCACCGCCACGCTGCAGGGGACACTGGAGATGAACGGCCGCTCTCAGCCCGCCACCCTGGAGGTGACGCTGGCGCCTGCCGGCGGGGGCCTGCTTGTCCGAGGTCGCGCCACCGTCCAGCAGACTCTGTGGGACATCAAACCCTACACGGCGCTGCTGGGCGCTCTGCGGGTCGCCGACGAGGTCGAGGTCACGTTCGACCTGGAGGTGCCAGCCCGGACCGGCTGAGGGACCCGCTCTATCCCGTGGCGCCGGCTCCCGGCCCCGGATGCGCCTACTCGGGCGGCGCAGGCGGGTCGCGATGGGGGAGGGGCGAGGAGTTCACGATCGAGGTGGTCGTCTCGCCGTAGGCGAGGAACCGGTCGAGGAGGCCGGCCAGGTCGTCGATCGAGCGCAGGTGAGCCTTCACGTAGAAGCAGTCCTCTCCTGTGATGCGGTGGCACTCGCCCACCTCGGGCAGCTGCAGCGCCAGCTCGGGCACCCGGGGCAGCTGGCCCGGCGCCGGCTTGACGCGGATGATGGCCGTGAGCGCGTATCCGAGCGCCTTCGGGTCGATGACGGCGCGGTACCCGGTGATGACGCCCAGCCGTTCGAGCCGCTGCACCCGCTCGGCGACGGCGGGGGAGGATAGGCTGACGCGTCGCCCCAGCTCGGCCAGGGGCAGCCTGCCGTGCCTTGAAAGCTCTCCGATGATCTTACGGTCGATGGAGTCGAATCGGCCTGATCGGCCGAGGACCTCAGACCGTATTCCGTGCTTCATAAGGCCAGAATACCCGATTACCTGCGATTAGCCCTGGCCGGTTGACCCCGTCTCCGCTAGCCTCAGGGACATGCCCCTGCCCAGGACGGCGCGGGCTGGAGGCGTGCCCGGACGTCTCCCGCCGCACGCCTACTTCGCGGCCAGCGCCGTCTTCCACTACCTGGGGCCGTCCTTCGCGGTGCTGCTCTTCGCGCGCGTGGACGTCCTCGGGGTGGCGTGGCTCCGCATCGCCACCGCCGCGCTCCTCCTGGGCGCCTGGAGGCGACCCTGGCGCCGGCTGCGGGCCACGGATCGCGGGGGGCGGGCGCTCGTCGTCGGCCTGGGGGCCGTCTTCGCCCTCATGAACGCCTGCTTCTACCTCTCCATCAGCAGGCTGCCCCTCTCGACCGTCGCGGCCATCGAGTTCCTGGGCCCCATCTCGCTGGCGCTGGCGGGGGCGAGGGTGTGGCGGAACGTCGGGGCGGTCGTCGCGGCCGCCGCGGGCGTCTACCTCTTGACCCGGCTGCGCCTTCAGGGGGACCCCCTGGGGGTCGGCCTCGCGTTCGCCAACGCGGGCCTCTTCACCGCCTACGTCGTGCTCGCGCACCGCCTCTCCCGCCGGCCCACGATGGGCGGCCTGGACGGGCTGGCGGCGGCCATGTTGGTCGCGGTCGCGTTCATCTCCCCGATCGGCCTCGGCCATGCCTACAGCGCCTTCGGCGACCCCGTCGCGCTGGCCGCCGGGGCCGGAGTCGGCGTCTCGTCATCGGTCGTCCCCTACGTGTTCGACCAGCTGGCCATGGCCCGCCTGCCGCGGGCCACGTACGCGCTCCTGGTGGCCCTGCTTCCGGCCGTGGCGACCCTCGTCGGCGTCGTCGTGCTGCGTCAGCTACCATCGGCCCTTGACCTGGCCGGGATAGCCCTGGTCATGGTCGGAGTCGGCCTGCACCGGGCCCAGCCCGAGGAGCCGGTGTCAGCGGATGAGCCCGATGCGCGAAGCCGAACCCCGTCCCGACACCATCAGGGTCTGCGTCGAGCCGGGCCGTAGGCGGGTCCTCGCCTCGGCCCTGGACTGGCCCGGCTGGGCCCGCTCGGGCCGCGACGAGGCGGCCGCCCTGGAGGCCGTCGCGAGCTACGCGGGCAGGTATGCCGCGGTGGCGGAGGCGGCGGGCCTCGAGGCCCCTCGGCCCGGCGATGCCGGCACGGCTCCCCGCCTCCACGTGGTTGAGCGGCTCCCGGTCTATGCCGATCCCGACTTCGGGGTCCCGGGACGGGCGGCCGCCGTCGAGGTGGCTCTTCTGGGCGAGGCGGAGGCGGCCCGGCGCGCGGCGCTCGTGGCCGCCGCCTGGGAGGTCTTCGACGCGGTCGCCGCGCGCACACCC
>JBOHUY010000385.1:0-4772 GCA_050735015.1 Candidatus Dormibacterales bacterium
GGAGGGGGGGCGGGCCATCTGGCCAGGGCGGCCACGCTTTCCGCCTCCACCGCCCCCTCCTCGGCCCGCCGCACGAGGCCCTCGAGGAGGACGCGGATGGTCACCGGCAGCCGGCCGGGGGCGCCCACGCCGTCCTCCTCCAGCTTGGCCAGGCGGTGGTAGGCGAGGCCGGTCCCGGCCAGCGGCGCCCTCGTCCCGAACATCCTCTCCATGGTAATTGGGGCCGCCTCGCCGCCGTCACCACCCCCCCTCGCCGACGGCGCCCTCGGCTGTAAACTGCCGCCATGCAGTCCCGCCGGGAGGGCCGCAGGCGGCCCCGCCTCAAGGGCGTCGACGTCCGGCCCGGGTCGGTCAAGCAGGCCCGCGCGGAGGCGGGCATGAGCCTGGCCCAGGTGGCGGGCGCCGACATCACGAGGGCGGCCATCCACCTCATCGAGAACGGCCGCTCGCGCCCCTCCATGCCGACCCTGGAGCTGATCGCACGGCGCACCGGCCGGCCCGTCTCCTTCTTCCTGCCCGAGCCCTCCAGCGTGCCGGGCGGGAGCGGGGTCGCGCTCTCCCGCCTGGACGAGATCGAGGGCCTGGCCGCCCGGGAGGACTTCAGGGGCGTGATCGCGGTCGCGGAGCCCCAGCTGGAGGAGCTCAACGACGCCTGGACGGAGGCCAGGCTCCGCTTCCACGTGGGCGGCGCCCACACCCGGCTCATGGAGACCGAGCAGGGGGGGCCCCACCTGCGGCGGGCGCGCGAGCTCTTCGAGAGCCTGGGCGACCGCTGGATGGTGGTCGAGTGCATGGACCGCCAGGCCGTGGCCATGCTGCTGGAGCAGAACCCGGGCTCGCTGGAGCTGGCCCAGGAGGCGCTCCGGGAGTGCCGGCGGCTGGACCCCGTGCCCGTCCCCACCGAGGCCCGCATCCTCTCCCACATCGGAGGCATGCACGTGGCCCGGCACGACTGGGCCCGCGCCATCGAGTCCTACCGAGAGGCGCTGGAGGTGGCGGGCGGGCTCCGAGACCTCAACCGCCTGGCGCAGATGTACGAGGGCCTGAGCGTCGCCTACAGGGCCCTGGGCAGCCCGGCCCGGGCCGCCGAGTACGCGCACAAGGCGATCGCCATCCACTCCCTCATGCGCGACCAGGCCTCGCTCTCGCGGGCCCACGGCCAGCTGGGAGTCGTGCTCATGCACCAGGGCGACCTGGAGTCCGCCGAGCGCCACCTGCGCGACGCCATCGCGCTCCGGCAGGCCATGGGTATCGACCGGGGCGTGGGCGGCCACCTCATCAGCCTCGGCGAGCTGGAGCTGGCGCGCGGCGACCGGGCGGCGGCGGAGGCCCTCATAAAGGAGGGCATGGAAACCGCGGACAGGCTCGGGGAGCGCCTCTCCCTGGCCGCGGGGCACCAGGCGCTGGGCCAGCTGGCGGCCCAGCTGGAAGACCGCGAGCGGACTGACCGCGAGTTCACGGCGGCGGTGGCGCTGCTCAAGGAGCTGCGCGTCGACGAGCGCCTGGTGGAGGCCTACTCGGGCTACGCCGAGATCCTGGAGGGAAGGGGGGACACAGAGCTGGCGCTGGCGCAGTGGAAGCTGGCCCTGGCCCTCTCCCGCCCCCAGCTGGTGCGCGGCCAGCGGACCCTGGAGGACCTCGGCGAGCTGATCGGCTGACCGAGGGCGGAAGCGTCCCCGCGCTCGTCCTTCAGGCCGCCCGCCAGCGCTCCGCCTCGGGCGTCTTGAGCCGGAGCCCGAGGCCGGGCTGAGCGGGGTCCGGGCGCAGGCTCCCGCCCTGCGGCGCGGGCGCCCCCTCGAAGAGCATCGACTCCACCCGCACGTGGTCGTGGAAATACTCCAGGTGCGAGATCTGGGGCGCAGCGCAGCCGAGCTGGGCGTGGAGGGCGGGCGCGCAGTGGGCGGAGAAGGGTACCTGGGCTGCGTAGGCGAGGTCGGCGGCCATCATCCACCCCGTCACCCCCAGGCAGCGCGTGGCGTCGGCCTGGAGGATGTCCACGGCCCCCGCCGAGAGCATGCGCTGGAAGTACCAGGGCCCGTAGCCGTACTCCCCGGCGGCCACGTCGAGGGCGGTCTGCGCCCTGACCGCGGCCAGGTGGGGGAGGTCGTCGGCCGAGACCGGCTCCTCGAAGTAGGTCACGCCCAGCTCTCCGAAGCGCCGGGCCAGGCGCACCGCCTGTTTGGCCGTGTAGGCGCCGTTGGCGTCCACGAAGAGCTCGGGGCCCGGCCCCACGGCGCTGCGGACGGCGGCCGCCCGGGCCAGGTCCTCCTCCTGGCTTTGGCCCCAATCCTTGCCGACCTTCATCTTGAGGCGGGGGATGCCCGCCTCCGCCCAGCCCGAGAGCTGCTCCACCAGGCGCGCCTGCGTATAGCTGGTGAGCCCGCCGCTCCCGTAGACGGGGACCTCGCTCCGCGCCGCCCCCAGGTGCTCGAAGAGGGGCTGGCCGGCGGCCCGGGCGCGGAGGTCCCAGAGGGCGACGTCCACGGCGGAGACGGCGGTGGCGCCGATCCCGGGTCGCCCGGCGTTGCGGAGCGAGGCCACCATCGCCCGCCAGGCTCCGCGGACCTGGGCCACGTCCCGGCCCACAACGGCCCCCGCCAGCACCCCGGTCACCAGCGCGGCCGCGGCGGCCTCGCCGTAGGTGTACCCCGTCCCCACCAGCCCGGAGTCCGAGACGGCCTCCACGACCACCACGGTGGTCTCCTCCCACCTCGCCGTGCCGTCGGCCGAGGGGGCGTCGGTGGGCACCCGGAAGACGCTCGCACGCAGCTGCTCGACGCGCATCGGCCCTCCTTCGGGAGCCCCGGCGCGGGCGCGCCGGGGCACCACAACATGATAGCAAGGCACTAATAGAGTCACCCCACCTCGAGTTCGGGAAGGGAGCCCGCCCCGGACGTGCCAGAGGACCCCCGACTGGGCACAATGGCGGCATGACGAGCCTGCCCCCGGGCGCCTCGGAGGCCGCCCGCCGCCTGCTCCAGGCCTGGCGGGGCGAGCTGGAGGCCAACGCCGTCTACGCGGGACTGGCCGCGCGCGAACGCGACCCCCGCCGGGCCGACGTCCTGCGGCGCATGGGGGAGGCCGAGGTCAAGCACCGGGGGCGCATCGAGGCGCGGCTGCGCGAGCTGGGGGTGGAGCCGCCCGGCCCGGAGTCGGTGCGGCTCTCCCGCTGGCGCCGGCTCCAGGTCCGGCTGGCGCCCCTGGAGAGGGTCATGCGCGCCCAGGAGGCGGCCGAGGAGGAGGAGATCGGGGACCGCTACCTGCGCCCGACCGGGGACGAGGTCACCGACAGGGTCCTGGCCGAGATCCGGGAGGACGAGGAGGAGCACCGCACCCAGCTGGGCGTGATGAGGGCGGCGGGCGGCCCCCACGGCCCCTCCCCCGTCCAGCAGCGGCTGGAACGCATCGTCGGCCGCGAGACCTGGCACCGCACCGGCTCGGGCTGGATCTCGGGCGCCATCTACGGCGCCAACGACGGCCTGGCGGCCGTCTTCGGGATCGTGAGCGGGGTCTCGGGCGCGACCGGGGGCTCCAGCCTCGTGCTCACCGCCGGCCTGGCGGGGGCGGTCGCCTCCGCCCTCTCCATGGCCACGGGGGCCTTCCTGGCCGCGCGCTCGGAGGCCGAGGTCGCCAGCGCCAACCTGGCCCGGGAGTGGCAGGAGATCCAGGAGCACCCCGAGGAGGAGAAGGAGGAGCTCTCGCTCTACTACCAGCTCAAGGGCCTGGAGGCGGGGGAGGCGGACGAGCTGGCCGAGAAGCTGGCCCGCAACCCCGAGTCCTTCCTGCGCGCGCTCGCCGCCGACGAGCTGGGGGTCGCCCCCACGGACGGCTCCGGGGCCGTGCAGTCGGCCCTGGCGGCGGGCATCTCGACGGGGCTGGGGGCGATGATCCCGGTCGTACCCTTCTTCTGGCTGAGCGGGACCGACGCGGTGGTGGTGGCGGCCGCCGTCTCCCTCGTCGCGCACTTCGCGGTGGGCGCCGCCAAGTCGCTCTTCACGCTGCGACGGTGGTGGGCGGCCGGGCTCGAGATGACCCTGGCGGGCGTGATCGTGGGCGGCGCCACCTACGCGGGCGGGCTCCTCTTCCACCTGAGGTAGGCGCGCCGGGCGGCGCCGCCGGGGGCGCCCTCCCAGGCCCAGGCCACGAGGGCCGCCCAGCCCGCCCCCAGGGCGGCGCCGGCGACCACGTCGCTGGGCCAGTGCGCGCCCACGTCGACGCGCCCCAGGCAGGCCACGGCCACGACCGCGGCCGCGAGCGCGTAGGCGAGGGGCCGCCAGGGGCCCAGGCGGGGGCGCAGGACCAGGGCCAGCATGACGGCCAGCCAGGCGTAGAAGGTGGCGTGCCCGCTGGGATAGCTGAAGCCGTGCGCGGGCTGGAGCACGTGCACCAGCCCGGGCCCGGGCCGGGGCCGGCCCACCCAGGCCTTGACGACGGCGGTCAGGAGGCTGGCCAGGGCGGCCGGGAGGAGAAGGAGCGCGCGCGCCCCCGCGGCGGGCAGGCAGGCGACCCCGCAGGCCGCCGCCAGGGCGAACGGGTGCCAGGAGAGCCCGCCCCAGTTGGTGGCGGCGAAGAGGTCCGACAGGGGACCCCAGGGGGCCTGCTGGACCCAGTGCGCGAGGGGCAGGTCGACCCCCAGCCGCGGCTCGGTGAGGGCGCCCGCCGTGTCCGCCCCCAAGACCGCCGCCGCGAGCGCGGCGCCCGCCCAGGGTGCGCGCGGGCGGGTGCGCCGGGTGGGCATCTAGGGCGCACGCTACCCGATGGTGGGGCGGCCC
>JBOHUY010000386.1:0-10917 GCA_050735015.1 Candidatus Dormibacterales bacterium
CCGAGCTCGGCGACCTCCTCAGTCGGGTCGTCGAGCGGCTTGCCGTGGAAGCCGTTCTTGTCCTCCACCTCCGCCACGCCCTTGCCCTTGATCGTGCGGGCGAGGATCACGACCGGCCTGCCGTGCAGCTCGAGCGCCTCAGAGTAGGCCCGGTCGATCGCCGCCACGTCGTGGCCGTCGACCTCCAGCGCATGGCAGCCGAACCCGCGGGCGCGGTCGACATAGCTGCCGAGGTCCCAGCCGTGCATCGTCTCGCCCCGCTGGCCGAGCCGGTTGACGTCGACGATCGCGATCAGGTTGTCGAGCTCGTAGAACGCGGCGTGCTCGAGCGCCTCCCAGACCGAGCCCTCAGCCAGCTCGCTGTCGCCGCACAGCACCCAGGTCCGGAACGGCAGCCGGTCGAGCCGCTTGCCGGCCAGCGCCATCCCGACTGCGTACGGCAGCCCCTGCCCGAGCGAGCCGGTTGCAACGTCGACCCAGGGGATGGCCGGCGTCGGGTGGCCCTGAAGGCGCGACCCGAACTTCCGGAAGGTCAGCAGCTCTTCGTCCCGGATGGCTCCCACGGCCTTGAAGAGCGCGTAGGCGAGGGGGGAGGCGTGCCCCTTGGAGAAGATCAGGTGGTCGTTGGAGGCCTCTTCGGGCCGGCCCCAATCGTAACGGAGGTGCCTCGCCACGAGCACCGCCATGAGGTCCGCCGCGGACATGGAGGAGGTGGGGTGCCCCGAACCCGCCTCCGTGCTGCACCGGATGCTGTCGACCCTCAGCTGGCGGCCCAGCTCAAAAAGGAAGTTGCGCTCCTGCTCGTCGAGCCGGCTCTTGGCACGCTCTCTTACGGCCATGTCATCTCCATTTCATCCCAACCCGGCCGCCGCCTGCACGGCCCGGGCCCGCTCATGCAGGGGCCGGTCCAGCAGGCGCTCGGCGACCAGCACCCGGTAGAGGGCCTCCTGCCGCACCCTCTCTGCACGGTACGCGCGCGTCGCTTCCGGCCGCGGCTCGAAGCTCCTGCCGGGCCGGCCGGCCCACTCCTCGGGCCGGCCCAGGCCGAGGCCCTCGATGGCGCGGATGGCGGCCCCGCGGCTGGACGCCTCGCGCGCAGGGCCGACCGTCACCCTGCGCCCCACGGCGTCGGCCGCCATCTGCATCCAGGCCGGCGAGGCCAGCAGCGCGGCCCCGCTCGCCACCAGGGCCTCGGGGGCGGGGGCGGCGAGGTCTAAGAGCGCGTCGACGCGCGCGAACTCGATGGCGACGGCCTCCATGCCGGCCCGCACGATGTCCTCCGGCAGCGTCGCCGACGTCAGGCCGGCGACAGCTCCGGTGGCATGCGGGGCGTAGCCGGGGCTGCGCTCTCCGGCCAGCAGGGGGACGAATGTGAGGCCGTGGGCGCCCGGAGCCATCCTCGCCAACCACCGCTCCCCACCGCGCTCATCGAGGGCCAGGGTCTTGAGGAACCAGGCGTGAAGGTTGCCTCCGTTGCTGAGGGCCCCGCCCATGACCAGCCGCTCGCCGTCCAGGCGGTAGCACCAAAGCCCGGGGGGGATGGCGCGGGGCGGGGTGGCGGTCATGACGCGGAGCGCGCCGGAGGTGCCGATCGTGATGGCCCGCAGGCGGGGAGCCACGCACCCGCTGCCGAGGTTGGCGAGCGCCCCGTCGCCGGCCGCCGTGAACCAGGGCACCTGGGCCAGCTCAGGCCACCGCCGGGCATGGCGGCGGCCCAGACCCCGCGCGCTCTCCGCGACCTCGGGCAAAGAGTCGGGGCCCACCTCCAGCGCCTCTAGCAGGGCGAGGTCCCAACGGCGCTCCCGCAGCAGCATGATGCCCGTGCCCGACGCCATCGACAGGCTCGTCAGAGGGCGCCCGAAGAGCCGCCAGGTCAGCAGCTCTCCAATCGACACCCAGTGCGGTCGGCGCCCCCAGACCGCGGTCCCCCCCTCTTTGAGCCAGGCCAGCTTGGCGGGCCAGTAGGTGGGGTGGAGAAGGCAACCCGTCCTCTGGCGGACGGCCTCGTCGTCGAGAGCCTGGCGGAGCCGGTCGGCCTGCCGCCAGCTGCGGTTGTCGGACCACAGGTAGAGCGGGGTGAGGGGCCGGCCGGCGTCGTCCGCCCCGCATAGACCGTGCCAGAAGGTCGAGATCCCGACGGCCGCGATGCGCCTGCGGCGCTGGGGGCCCGCGCTCTCCAGGAGGTCTTGCACCGCCTTCTCCACGAGCGCCAGGAGGCGCCGCGCGTCCACCTCCGCGCCGCCGTCGGCCGTCACCCGGGGACGGTAGGGCAGGTGGACCTCCGCGCCCGGTTGCGGACTCGCGCGCACGTCGAAGAGGAGGGCGCGCACGGACGACGTCCCCACATCGAGCGCGATCACGAGAGAGCCGCCCCTGGAGGAGGCCGTCACCCGCCTAGTCTCCACCAAGTCAGGACACGGTCGCCCGAATCCGCGCCCCGGCCGGCTCAGGAATGGGCGGGGCTGGCGGCCGGGCTCGGGACCGCCTTGGGCGGAGGCGTGGCGAGCTGCTTGACGACCGCCCCCCAGCGTGCCCGGAAGTGGGAGGCCTCCTGCTCGACCGCCTTCGCCCGTCCCCCCTGGTCCTGGGCTGCCAGCGACTGCGCGAGCCCGGAGACCGGCTGCGCCGCCTCCGCCTCCAGCCGGTCGCGGGCGGCCGTCCACCCCGCCTGCCCGCGGTCGGCCGCGGCCAGCCGCACGGCCGCGTCGGTGAGGTCGCTGTCCCGTGCGTAGAGGAGCTGCAAGGTCGTGGACCCGTCCCCGTTGACCGCCGTCACCTCGGCCTCCTTGAGGCGCTGGGAGGCCAGCGAGACGTCGAGGTTGGAGCGAGAGACGGGGTCCCGGGTCACGGCCATGAGGACGTTCTCGCCGCCCCGCTTGAGCCCGTAGAGGGGTGACCCCGGGTCGCTGAAGCCGGCCGCCACGGCGACCAGGACCCCCAACACCAGCGCCACGCCCAAGAAGAAGACCGTGAGCACCGCCGAGCCGAAGTGGAACCTGCGCACCTCGGGCCGATGGCTCTGCCTCACCGCCAGGGGGTGCCGGTGCACCCAGCCCACGCGCCGCTGGGCGGCCTCGGCCAGGAATATGGTCTTGAGGCGGGCCCGAAGCGCCTCGCTGGCAGGCGGCCGCGGCAGGCTCTCGGCCTCGACCGGGGCCACCCCCGCTGAGCGCAGGCCCCGCGCCACCATCAGGCGGACCGCGCCCTCACGCCGGCGCATCGCCGTGGCCGCGCCCGCCGGCCCCGCGCCGCCCACGACGTCGAGCGCGACAGCCTCCCGCTCCGACGGCCGCAGCGCCGCGAGGCGGCGCCGGATCTGGCCCTCGCGACTCTCGCCGGCCGCGGGCCCCGCCCCAAAGGCGGCCCGGGCCGCGATCAGGAGCAGCCAGTCGACGGCATCCGCCGAGCTGCGGGCCAGCTCTCCGAGCCGGTCCAGGGCGCCCATGTAGGCGGCCCTCGTCACCTCCCCGGCCAGCTCCTGGTCGCCGGTCAGCGCGTAGACGAGGCCATGGACCCTGTCCAGGCTCCTCTCGTAGAGCTCGACCAGGGCCTCGGGCTCGAAGTGCTCGGCGCGAGAGGCGATCGGATCCGTCTTGGAAGGCGGGCCGGCCACTCGTGAAGCGCTCAACCTTGCCAAGGACTATATACGGCGGTCACCTCCCGGCCGCACCTCGGGGCCCGGAGCTGGCGGCCGCGCCCTCAGGCCCGCGAGAGCTCCTCGACTTGGCCCACCATCCCGTCCAGGATGTCCAGCCCCGCGTCCCAGAAGCCGGGATCGGCGATGTCCATGCCGAGCGTCCGGACGAGCTCGTCGGGGCGCCGGGAGCCCCCCGCGGCGAGGAACTCCAGGTAGGCCTCGACGAAATCCGGGCCGGACTCCTGGTATCGCCTGTAGACGGAGAGCGCGAGCAGGTTCCCGAACGCGTAGTCGTAGACGTAGCCGGGCGTGTGCACGAAGTGGCCCACGTAGCTGAACCAGACCCTGTGGTCGTCGGTGAGGGTGAGGGAGTCACCGAACATGGCCCTCAGGTTGGCCAGCCAGATCTCCCCGACCTGCTCCCAGGAGAGCTCGCCCTCCTTGCGCCGCAGCGTGTGGCAGGCGTCCTCGAAACGGTTCATGGCCACCTGCCTGAAGATGGTCGCCATGGCGCCCTCGACCTGACGGCAGAGCATGGACAGCCGGACGCCGGGGTCTGCCTCCTCGGCCATGATGCGGTCGAACGTGAGCGCCTCACCAAACACTGAGGCGGTCTCGGCGAGCGTGAGGGGCGGGTGGAAGTCGAAGATGTGCTGGCCCGCCGCGAGCCGATCGTGGAGGCCGTGCCCCAGTTCATGGGCGAGGGTGAGCGCGTCGTTGAGCCGGCCCGTGAAGTTGAGCATGACGAAGGGGTGCAGCCGGGGCGTGGCGGCCATGCAGTAGGCGCCTCCCTGCTTGCCCTTCTCCACGGGGGCGTCGATCCAGGACTGCTCGAAGAAGTCCTGGACCAGCCGCCCGGCCCGGGGCGAGAAGCGATGGTAGGAGCCCAGCACCAGCTCCTTGGCCGCCTCCCAATCGATCTCCCGGGTCTCCTCGCCCACGGGCGCGTAGCGGTCCCACTCGTAGAGCCTCTCCAGCCCCAGCATCCGGCCCTTCGCCTCGTAGTAGCGGGCGACCACGCCGAAGCGGTTGGTGACGGCGGTGACGAGCGCTTCCACGGCCTCGTCGGAGGTCTCGTTAGCGAGGTTGCGGGACGAGATCCAGCTCGGGTAGCTCCGCACGCGATCGTCGATCGCCTTCTCCTGCAGGACCACGTTGAACACGTAAGAGCGGGTCCTGATGTCGCGGGCGAGGGCGGCGCTGACGGCCTCCGCCGCCTCCTTGCGGAGCTCGCGATCGGGCTGGTACTGGTACGAGAGCGCCTGCTCCAGGGTCACCCGCTCGCCCCGCACCTCGACCTCGATGGCGGCCGCGAGCTCCTCGAAGAGCCTGACCCAGGCCGAGGCCACCGGGCTGTACTCGGTCAGGATGCGCTCCTCGGGCTCTGTCAGCTGGTGGAGGCGGTAGCGTCGAGCCGACTCGATCATGTGCCGGTAGCGAGCCGTCCGTGGATGCGCGTAGAGCTTGTGCGCCGCCTCTTCTGGCATCTGGGCCAGCTCCAACGAGAGGAAGACGGTGTGCTTGCCCCGCTCCGCCGCCGCCTCGCGCACCCTCGCCAGCAGCCTGCCGGCGGCGGGGTCGGCGGTGTCCTGGCTGTGCAGCAGGTGCGAGTAGACGCTCGGCCGGGAGGTCCGCTCGTAGTGCTCCTCCACCTGCTCCGCCATCTCCGCGAAGTCCGGCGCGGTGAGGGTGAGCACCCGTCCCCGGTAGCGTTCCTCGATCTCCCGGGCCGACTCCAGGCCCCAGGAGAGGTCGGCCTCGATGGCGGGGTCCGTGGGGGCCGAGTAAAGCTCTTGCAACTCCCACCTGACGCTCGCCGCCCCGAACTTGGCAGCCGCCTCGGTCATCTCGCCTCAGTTCCGGCCCAGCACGCGGGAGACGACCTCGACGATGCTGGGGCCGGGGCGCCCGAAGGGGACCGAGTTGACGCGGTGCGTGAAGACCATCTCGGCCACCTCGCCCACGTGCTCGACGGCCACAGCCTGGGCCTGCTCGTACGCCGCCTTGGCCTGGGCGGCCCTGGCGCAGACGAGGTCCGAGCGGTGTCCGTCGACTTCCAGCGCGATGCTCGCCTGCGCGATCAGGTGCAGGACGGATCGGGAGACGGTCACCTCGGGGAAGGTCTCGATGGCCTCCGCGATCCTGCCCCTCACCCCCTCTTCCTGGGACTCGTGCTGGACGTAGAACCGGCCCGGGTCGGCTTCCCAGCCGGCCCGCTTCTCCACGATCTCGACGCGCTGGTCGAGCTCGCGGATGCCCTCCACGTCGACGCAGAGCCCGAACCGGTCCAGCAGCTGCGGCCTCAGCTCCCCCTCCTCGGGGTTCATCGTCCCCACCAGGATGAAGCGGGCCGGGTGCACCACCGACACCCCCTCCCTCTCCACCACGTTCAACCCCATCGCCGCCGCGTCCAGCAGCACGTCCACGATGTGGTCGTCGAGCAGGTTCACCTCGTCCACGTAGAGGATGTTCCGGTTCGCCTCCGCCAGCACCCCGGGCTCGAACCTCTTGGAGCCCTCCTTGAGCGCCGCCTCCAGGTCGATCGTCCCCACCACCCGGTCCTCGCTCGCGTTGATGGGCAGCTCCACCACCCTCATCCGCCTCGTCGCCACCGGCAGCGGCCCGAAGGCGTGGCGGCGGGCCCGGCAGTCGTGACACTGGAGGTCGGGAAGGTCGGGCTCGCAGCCGAACTGGCACCCCTCCACCACCCGTTGCTGGGGCAGGAGCCGGGCCAGGGCCCGCACGGCCGTTGACTTGCCCGTCCCCCTCTCGCCCCGGATGAGCACCCCGCCCACCCCGGGGTCGACGGCGTTGAGGATGAGGGCCAGCTTCATGCGCTCCTGGCCCACGATGGCGGTGAAGGGATACGTGTAGCGCTCGAGGGTCGCCGCCATAGCCGAACAGTATCCCCGCCCGGGGGGGCGGCCACGTCGGCCCCGCCCGCCCGCTGGCTACACTGGAGCGCGCTGATCTCAACGATCGGCGCCGAACGCTTCATCAAGGGGGACGCCATGCCTGAAAGCGCCGCCGGGCCGGTGCGCATCGCCGTCACGGGGGCGGCGGGCCAGATCGGCTACCAGCTCCTGTTCCGGATCGCCTCCGGCCAGCTCCTGGGCCCCGGACGGCCCGTCGCCTTGAGGCTCCTCGAGGTGGACGCCGCCCTGCGCGCGCTGGCCGGGGTGGTGATGGAGCTGGACGACTGCGCTTTCCCCCTGCTCTCTTCCGTGGACGTCACCGGCGACCCCGGGACAGCCTTCGACGGGGCCTCCTGGGCCCTTCTCGTGGGCGCCATGCCGAGGCGCGCGGGGATGGAGCGAAAGGACCTCCTGGGGGTCAACGCCGCCATCTTCTCGGAGCAGGGCCGGGCCCTCGGCGAAAGCGCCGCCCCCGACGTCCGCGTCCTCGTGGTCGGCAACCCCTGCAACACCAACTGCCTCATCGCCCGCAGCAATGCCCCGGACATCCCCGCCGAGCGCTGGTTCGCCATGACCCGCCTCGACGAGAACCGGGGCCGAAGCCTGCTGGCCCGAAGGGCGGCCGTGGGGCCCGAAGCGGTCACCAACCTGGCCGTCTGGGGGAACCACTCCTCGACGCAGTTCCCGGACGCCAGGAACGCCCGCGTCGGAGGACGCCCGGTCCCCGAAGTGATCGACGACCCGCAGTGGCTGACCGGCGAGTTCGTCCGGACAGTCCAGGGACGGGGCGCGGCGGTCATCGAGGCGAGGGGCGCCTCCTCAGCCGCCTCGGCCGCCAACGCGGCCATCGACACCGTCAACAGCCTCACCTCGGCCACAGCGGCGGGCGATTGGACCTCGGTGGCGGTGGTCAGCCGGGGCGAGTACGAGGTCCCCGAGGGGCTCCAGTTCGGGTTCCCGGTCAGGTCGGACGGCGCTGGCTGGTCGGTCGTGCCCGGGCTCCAACTCGACGAGCTGGCCAAAGAGAAGCTGCGCCTGACCGCCGCCGAGCTCGAGGATGAGCGCCGTGAGGTGAGTCACCTCCTGCCCGGCTGATCCGGGCCCGCGCCTCAGCGCTGGAACCCTTCCGAGTCGGTCTCGAAGACGGCCTCCCCGGCCAGCCTGCGTGCGAATGTGAGAAAGCCGCTGTGCGCGACCATGCGGTGGTTGGGGCGCAGGCTCCGGCCGCGGACCGTCCAGGCCCGCTCCAGGACCTCCACCGTCTCCATCAGCCCGAACCCGCCCTGGGACCTCAGGCCCTCCACGAGGCGTTCGACCTGGCTGATGTTGGGGCAGATGGCGAAGAGCACCCCGCCGGGGCGGAGCCCGCGGGCGAAGGCCGCCACCGCCCGCCACGGCTCCGGGAGGTCGAGGCAGGCCCTGTCGAAGCTCGCGGGGGGCTCGTCCAGGGACTCGTAGACGTCGCCCAGCTTGAGCGACAGGTTGGAGGGGATTCCGCCCAGCGCCTCCGCCACCGCAGCCCTGCCCGCCTCCAGGAAGTCCTCGCGGACCTCGTAGGAGACGACCCGCCCGCCCGGCCCGACCGAGCGCAGGAGGGCCAGCGTCAAGGCCCCGGTGCCGACCCCCGCCTCCAGGACGGCCGCCCCGGGGTGGATGTCCGCGTGCATCAGGACCGCTCCCAGGTCTTTGGGGTAGATGGGCTGCGCGCTCCGCCGGCGGAGGACGACGCGATCGGCCAGCGTCGGCCGGAGGAGGAGCAGCCGGGCGCCCAGGGCGGTGGTCACGAGCGAGCCTTCCGGGAGTCCGATGAGCTCGTCGTGCGGGATGGCGCCACTGTGGATTGAGAAGGTGGAGCCCCTTTGGAGGCGGACCTGGTAGCGCCGGCCGGCGCGGTCGTGGACGACGACCAGCTCGCCCTCGGCGAGCGGCCCGCTCAAGGCCGCTCGGCGCGCACGAACGAGTGCCAGTAGGTGAAGAACAGCCGCCCCTCCTGGCGGCGCGGCCGGAGCTGTTCCCGGGCCTCCCCGGTGGACTCCTCGATGCGGCGCCCCAGGCGCTCCCGGGTGGCCGCCGGCACCGCCTGCCGCCCCATCCAATCCGCGAAGTCCCAGTCCTGGGAACGCCTCTCGGCCTCCACCACGCGCAGGCCGGCCCCCTCGATCGCGGACACCCACTCCTCGAGCGTCCGGCTCCGCACGTGCGAGGGGTCGCGCCCCACCTCCACTTCATGGAGCAGTTCGCGGGCCGCGTGCGGGGGTGAGCAGTCGATGAAGACCGCGCGGCCACCGGCGCGCAGGACCCGGAGCGACTCGCCCAGCGCCCGCCCCAGGTCGGGAAAGTGGTGGGGGGCGGCGCGCACCACGTAGAGGTCGAAGGCGGCCCCCCGGAAGGGAAGGCGGGCGGCGTCTCCGAGCACCCAGCGGGCGTTGGCGACGCCCTTGGCGGCCTCCTGCCGGCCGGCTTCGGCCAGCATCTCGGAGGTCAGGTCCAGCCCCACCACCAGGCGGACCCGGGGCGCCAGGGCGAGGGCGGTGTTCCCGGCCCCGGTGGCCACGTCCAGGACGGCGTCGTCGGGCGAGGGCCGGCAGAATGCGACCACCTCGGCGAGGGGGCTCTCGCCCGCGTGCCAGGAGGAGCTGGGCCCGTAGTTGGAGGCCACCTTTGAGAAGCGCTCGCGGACGCTCGGCCGGCCCCCCCCGCCCCCTCCCCGGGCTCCATCCTCGGTCAACTCGCTCGGGATTCTATGCTTCGGTCACGGGATGCAGAGTGCGACAGCCCGCTGGACCGGGCGCAAGACGACGTTCGAGATCGAGTCCGCCTCGGGTCACCGGGCCACCATCGACGAGCCCCCCGTCCTGGGCGACGACGCCGGGATGCGCCCCACCGAGATGCTCTTGGGCGCGCTGGGCGGATGCACGGGTCTCAACGCCGTGCTCCTGCTCAAGAAGTTCCGGCAGCCCTTCGAGTCCCTCGCCGTCCACATCGAGGGCGTGCAGGAGGAGGAGTGGCCCAAGCGCTTCACCGGCATCCGGGTCGAGTTCGAGATCGCCTGGACCGGCGACTTCGACGAGGAGCTCGTGTCGAAGGCCCTCGACATGGCGTGCAACAAGTACTGCCCGGTCGACGCCACGCTCTCACGGGGCACGCGGGTGACGGTCGCCCGGAGCGACCGACGCGCCCCCGCCCCGCCATTTTCAAACGACCCACCTTGATAAAATCGCGGTACCGAGCCTGACCGAGATCGGGCCGCCCTCACCACCTGGATTCGGGGACTGCATGGTTGCTCTCTGACTACGTTCCGCTGTTCGTCTTCGTGGTCATATCGATGGCGCTGGTGGGGGTCTTGGTGGCGGCCTCCTTCGTGCTCGGGCCCAGCAAGCGGGTGCGGAATAAGTTCCTGCCCTACGAGTCCGGCATCATCCCCACGGAGCCCGCTCACCGTCGACTATCGGTCCGCTTTTACTTGACGGCAATGCTGTTCATCATCTTCGACGTCGAGGCCGTCTTCTTCTACCCCTGGGCCGTCATCCTGCGCCAGCTCAGGTGGTACGGGGTGATCGAGATGGCGGTCTTCATGCTCATCCTCGTCGTGGCCCTCGCCCACATATGGAGGAAGGGGGGCCTCGAGTGGGAGTAGAGGAGCTGGCGGCCTCCCTGGGTGACAATCTCCTCACCACCACGCTGAGCAGGCTGGTGTCGTGGGGACGGGCCAACTCCGTGTGGCCGGCCCAGTTCGGGCTCGCGTGCTGCGCGATCGAGATGATGCACGCCGCCTCGGCCAGCGTCGACATCGCCCGCTTCGGCTCCGAGGCGCTGAGGGCCTCCCCCCGGCAGGCCGACCTCATGATCGTGGCCGGCCGGGTCTCGCAGAAGATGGCCCCCGTCCTCCGCCAGATCTACGACCAGATGCCGGAGCCCAAGTGGGTCATCTCCATGGGGGCCTGCGCCTCCACGGGCGGCGTCTTCAACAACTACGCGCTCCTCCAGGGGGTGGACAAGGTCGTCCCGGTGGACGTCTACGTCCCCGGCTGCCCGCCCCGCCCTGAGGATCTCCTCAACGGTCTCATGATCCTCCAGGACAGGATCAAGGCCCAGGGCATCCGGCCGCGCGTATGAAGCGTCGGTCGGCCCGGGCCGCGGCCATCGACACCCTGGCCGTCGACCGCGGGATGATCGCCGGAGACGAGTGGGTGACGGTCCCGGCGGCCTCCATCGGGGAGGCGGTCACCGCCCTCAAGGACGCGGGCTACTCCTTCTACTCGTTCATGACGGCCGTCGACCACCTCCCCCGGGAGCCGCGGTTCGAGCTCGTCTACCAGCTGCGAGACCTCACCTCTCCCAGCACCATCCGGGTCAGGTCCTTCG
>JBOHUY010000387.1:0-3197 GCA_050735015.1 Candidatus Dormibacterales bacterium
GAAGGCACGGTCGGGACCGGCCCCGCGGGCTGCGCGCCCCGCGGCGCCTCCATGAGCCCCTCACCCGTGCCAGTGATCGCCCACCCACCTCCTGAACGCCGTTACCGCATCGACGCCGCCGCCTGCCCCGGCCGTCCCGGACGCGCCCGGCTTGGGATGCGCCGCCTTCCCCTTCTTGGGGGTCGGGGGGGCGCTCACCGCCGGGGGCTGCCCGACCAGGTAGACCTGCTCGCCCCTGCGGGCGTAGCCGTTGAGCCTGGCCTGCTCCTCCGCGCCCGCGCTCGAGCCGAGCGCCGCGATGTCACGCCGGTAGCCCGCGTTGTGCTCCTGGAGCAGGGCGTTCTGGGCGCGGAGCTGGGACGCCTGGTGGTTGAGCCGGTAGCCGACGAGCGCCTCCTGTCCGAAGGAGTAGAGGCTCCATCCGATCCCCGTCACCAGGACGGCGAACAGTGCGACCCGGCGCGGGAAGGACCACCGGCTATTCAATTTTTCGAAGGCTGGGGTGCTGGTGCGACGCATGCTGCCTCGTTGCGGGGTGAAGTCCGGCGGGCGTTCCGCCCTCCGGACGTTTGCGGACTATAGCAAAGGGCGCTGGGAATTGGGACCCCGATCAGCCGAGTTGTGCCAGAGCCGGGTCACGAGGTCATGGTCGAGGTCGGCCACGGCCACACCGCGTTGGCGCGCGGCGGCCTCCAGCGCCTGGAAGCGGCGCTGGAAGCGGCGGCCGGCGGCTCGCAGCGCGTCCTCGGGGTTGACCTTGAGCGTGCGGGCCGTCCCCACGAGGCCGAAGAGGAGGTCGCCGAAGGCTTCGAAGAGCTCGTCGTCGCCGGTGGAGGCGGCGCCCGCGGCGGCCGCCCGGGAGAGCTCCCGGAGCGACTCTGAGGGGGGCCCGGCGGACCCGTCCGGAGGGGCGGCCAGGTCCGGGGGCCCACCCACGCGGGCGGCCCTTTTCTGCAGGCCGAGGGCCCAGGCCAGGGCGGGCATGGACCGGGGCACGCGGTCCAGTACCGACTCCTCGCCGCGCCCGGCGGCCGCCGCCTCGTCCGCCTTGCGGCGCTCCCAGTTGCGGAGCACCTCGGCGGCGTCGGCGACGTTCTCTTTCCCGAAGACGTGAGGGTGGCGGGCGACCATCTTGGCGGCCGCGCCCTCCGAGATACGGGCGGCGTCGAACCTCCCCTCCTGGGCCGCGATCTCGGCGTGCATGGCGACCTGGAGCAGCAGGTCGCCGAGCTCCTCTCGGAGCTTGGCGTCGTCGCCGTCGTCGATCGCCTCCAGCACCTCGTAGGTTTCCTCCAGGAGGTAGGGGCGGAGCGAGAGATGGGTCTGCTCTTGGTCCCAGGGGCACCCTCCGGGGGCGCGCAGCCGCCTCACCACCTCGAAGAGCGCGGGCAGCCCGGGTGGGTAGGGCGGGGCGAGCGGGCCCTCCTGGTCAGACACGGGTCTCGATTCTGCCACGCCCGTAGAGCTCGGCCAGGGACTGGAGCAGGTGGTCGAGGTCCTCGCGCCAGCGCTCCGAGGATCGAAGGCGCAGCCGGTTGGGGCCCACCTGGAGGCGGCCCTGGTAACCGGCCGCGAGGCTGTCCACGTCGAGGACCCGGTCCGGGTCCACGCGCACCTCGATGGTGTCAGCGTCGACCAGCACCGAGCGCAGCCGCAGGTGCTCGCCCCGGTGC
Organism: Candidatus Dormibacterales bacterium; assembly: GCA_050735015.1. GTDB lineage: Bacteria > Chloroflexota > Dormibacteria > Dormibacterales > Dormibacteraceae > JBOHUX01. The sequence goes on from JBOHUY010000387.1 coordinate 1,674, forward strand.
TTGACGCGCAGGGAGAAGACGAGGTTCTCGAGCTGGGCGGGGGGGTGGCCGTAGCGGTCCCGCAGCGAGCGCAGCACGGCCGCCAGGGCCTCCTCCCCGTCGGCGGCCGCCAGCTCCCGGTAGGCGCCCAGGCGCAGGCGCTCGTCCCGGATGTAGGAGCGGGGGATGAAGTGGTCGAGGGGGAGATCGAGGGCCATCTCCGGCCCGGAGACGATGTCCTGGAGGTCGTCGCCGGCCCCGCCTTGTGGGGCCGCTCCCTCGCCGCCTCCGTCGCGGAGCCTGGCCACGGCGCCCTGGAGCATCTGCGAGTACATCTCGAACCCGACCGCGGCGATGGCCCCGTGCTGCTCAGTCCCCAGGAGGTTGCCCGCCCCCCTGATCTCGAGGTCCCGGAGCGCGATCTTGAAGCCCAGCCCCAGCTCGTGCAGGCCCGAGATGACGTCCAGGCGCTTGTCGGCGGCCTCGGTCAGTGAGCGGCGGGGGTCGTAGAGGAAGTAGGCGTAGGCGCGCTTGCCGGACCGCCCCACGCGGCCGCGGAGCTGGTAGAGCTGGGCCAGTCCGAAGGCGTTGGCGTTCTGGACGACGAGCGTGTTGACGTTGGGGATGTCGAGCCCCGACTCGATGATGGTCGTGCAGACGAGCACGTCGTAGGCGCCGGCGGCGAAGTCGACCATGACCCCGGCCAGCTGCTCCTCCTCCATCTGCCCGTGCCCGACGCCCAGGCGCGCCCCCGGCACCAGCCCCCGCAGGCGCTCGGCCGCGCGCTGGATGGTGCGGACGCGATTGTGCACGAAGTAGACCTGGCCCCCCCTCTCGATCTCGCGCCTCACCACCTCGGCCACCAGCTCGTCGTCGTCCGCGGTCACGTAGGTCTTGATGGGCTGGCGGTCCTCGGGCGGGGTCTGGATGACGCTCATGTCGCGCAGCCCGGCCACGGCCATGTGCATGGTGCGCGGGATGGGAGTGGCGGAGAGCGTGAGCACGTCGACCTGGGAGCGCATCTTCTTGAGGCGCTCCTTCTGCATGACGCCGAAGCGCTGCTCCTCGTCGATGATGGCGAGGCCCAGCCTCTTAAAGCGCACGTCGCGCTGGAGCAGGCGGTGGGTGCCGATGACGACGTCGACCTGGCCCGTCTTGATGCCGGCCACGGTCAGGGCCTGCTCCTCGTCCGTCCGGAACCGGGAGAGCATCTCGACCGTCACCGGGTAGGCCGACAGCCTTTCGCTGAAGACCTGGAAGTGCTGCTGGGCGAGGACCGTGGTGGGGGCGAGGACGGCCACCTGCCGCCCCGCCGTGACGGCCTTGAACGCGGCCCGCACGGCCAGCTCGGTCTTGCCGAAGCCGACGTCCCCGCAGACGAGGCGGTCCATGGGCCGTTCCGCCTCCATGTCCGCCTTGATCTCGGCCATGGCGGCCAGCTGGTCGGGCGTCTCCTCGAAGGCGAAGGAGCCCTCCAGGTCCGCCTGCCAGGGCGCGTCGGGCGGGAAGGCGAAGCCCGGCCGCGCCTCGCGCAGGGAGTAGAGG
>JBOHUY010000388.1:0-2384 GCA_050735015.1 Candidatus Dormibacterales bacterium
CTCGAGGCCCGGCAGGCGGCGCGCGCTCGCCCCCGTCGCGATGAGAAGGGCCTCGAAGCCCAACTCGCCGGGGGGCTCGAGGGCGACCCGGCGCCGGGCCAGGTCGATCTCCGAGACGCGCACGCCCAGCCTCAAATCCACGCCCATGGCCTCGTACTCGGGCCGCCCGCGGATGGTCAGCCTCGACCGGGGCACGGCTCCGGCCAGGTACCCCTTGGAGAGCGGGGGCCGCTCGTAGGGCGGCTCCGGCTCGCCCGCCAGCACGGTCACTGGGCCCTCGTGCCCGGCGGCGCGCAGGCCCATCACGGCGCCCGCCGCGGCCACCCCGCCGCCCGCGATGACGACGCGGGCCCTCAGCTGTCCCGGTGGCGCCTCAGCTCCCTCAGCTCGGAGCGGACCGAACGCATCTGCATGACCACGTAGACGACGAGGCCGCCCACGAGGAGGAACCCGATCGCGTAGGCCACGTAAAGGTAGATCAGCGCGCCGCCCACCCGGCCTCCTTCGCCGCCAGGGCGGGGCCGGCGGCCCGGGCCGCGACGGGCACCTCCGCCTCCTCCTCCAGCCTGCGCAGTTCCGCGATCTCCTCTTTGGACTCCTCGATCTGGTAGCGGACGGCGACCAGGACGGCCGTCAGCAGCGTGAAGGCGGCCAGGGTGACCAGGAACGTGATCGTCATCTGGGGCGGCATCTGGGGCCCGTTGGCGGCGTCGATGATGGGCTGCGGGTGGACCGTCCGCCACCACTCGACGCTCCCGTGCACGACGGGCACGTCCACGAAGCCGACGATGCCCACGACGGCGCCCAGGCGGGCGGCGCTGGCGGGGCTGGAGGCGAGGCGCCGCACGAGCAGGTAGCCCGCGTAGACCATGAAGAGGACCAGGGTCGAGGTCAGGCGCGCGTCCCAGGTCCAGTAGACGCCCCAGATGGGCCGGGCCCAGATAGAGCCCATGAGCAGGCAGACGGCGGTCAAGACCAGCCCCACGGGGGCGGCCGCGCGGGCCAGCCGGTCGCCGGCGAGGTAGCCGCGCCAGAGGTAGGCGGCTCCCCCCAGGAGCACCGCGGCGAAGCAGAAGTAGGCCGCGATGACAGAGGAGACGTGGACGTAGAAGATGCGCTGCACGTCGCCCTGGACGGCGTCCGGGGGCGCGTAGAGGAAGATCATCGCCCCCGCCCCCAGCAGGGCCGGGACGGTGGCCACGGCCGCGATCGGGAGCAGGCGTCTCATCTCAGGGGGTCACTCATCGAGGACGAACCGCGCCGCCAGCGAGGTGGCGACCACGAACAGTATGTCGAAATCGAGCAGGAGACCGAGCGCGCCCCCGTCCTGGCCTCCGTCCCCCATGGCCGACTGCACGGCCCGGCCCCCGACCACGATAAAGGGAACCCAGACGGGCATGGCGAGCACGGGCAGGAGGAGATCGCGGGCCCGGGTCTGGGCGGCCACTGCGCTGAAGAGCGAGCCCACGGCCGCCATCCCCACCGTGCCCAGGAGGAGCGCCCCCACCAGCGAGGGCGAGGCCAGCGGGGTGCCGAAGAAAAGGGCCAGCCCGGGCACCACCACGGCCTCGCAGAAGACGAGCAGGAGGGTCGAGGCGGCGGCCTTGCCCGCGAATATGGCGCGGGGGGCGGCCGAGGTCATCAGCATGGCCTCCAGCGCGGACCCTTCGCGCTCGGCCGCGAAGGCCCGCCCGAAGGCGAGCAGGCCCGCGAAGACGACCGTCATCCAGAGGATCCCGGGCCCGATCCGGGCCACCGTGCTGCGGCTGACGTCGAACCCGAAGTTGGCGATGAGCAGGGCCAGCACGGCGAACTGGGCCAGCGCCCAGAGCATCTCGCGCGACCTCCACTCGGAGCGCAGGTCCTTGGCCGCCACCGCCACCGCCACCCGGGCGAAACTCACCCCAGCAGCTCCAAGGGCTCGGGGACGAGCTCGCGCCCGCGCAGGCGGGCGAGCGGGGAGGCGCGGCCGGCCTCCAGGAGGAGCGCCCTCCCGCAGAGCGCCGCCCCCAGCTCGCGGTCGTGGGTGGCCATGACGACCGTCCTGGTCCCCATCAGGCGGCCCAGGAGAGAGGCGCCCGCCTCGTCCAGGCTGGCGTCGGGCTCGTCCACGATCCAGAGGGCGGGGTCGTGGAGCAAGGAGCGGGAGAGGGCCAGCCGCTGCTGCATGCCCCGGGAGAGCTCCTGCACGGGGCGGCGGGCGGCAGAGCGGGGCAGCTCCGCGGCCTCCCAGGCGGCCTCCGCCGAGCCCCGCGGGAGACCGGCCAGGGCGGCGTAGAAGGCGAGGTTCTCGAGCCCGGTCAGGACCGGGTAGAGCCCCAGGCCGTGGCCCAGGTAGCCCACCCGCCGGCGGGCCGCGGCCCGCTCGCGGAGCGCGTCCAGGG
>JBOHUY010000389.1:0-4761 GCA_050735015.1 Candidatus Dormibacterales bacterium
GAGCCTGCGCGCCCCGGGGGGCGGGCAGCCCGGCCAGCCGGCGCCTCAGCTCTGAGACCTCCTCCGGCGCCAGCGGCCGCAGGGGCCGCGCGAGGCGCGGGTCCGCGATCACGCCCCACTCGTGGAGGATGTTCTTGAGGGTGCTGAGGGTGGCGGCGTTGGGGGAGCCGGACCGCGCCACCGAGGAGAGGTCCTCGAAGGAGGTGGCCAGGGCCTGAGCCTCGCGGGCCGCCTGCCACGTCCCCGAGACCGCCTCCCGGTGGGCCTTGGCGCAGGCCTCCGGCGCCACGTTCGAGTTGGCGGGGATGGAGCCGTCGGCGCCCACGGCGACCGCGACGTCGACCAGCGCCCGGGTCCCCAGGAAGGCGCGAAAGCGCCCCCGCAGCCCCTCGGCGCGGACCGCCTCGACGAGGGCGCGGAACCAGACGAGGTCGTTCTGGCTGTCTTTGATGCCGGAGATGACGCCCTCCCGGGTCAACTCCAGGACCGCCTCCGGCGTCATTCTCACCTTGACGGTCTGGGGGATGTTGTAGGCCAGCAGGGGGAGGTCGGGGAAGGCCTCCTTGAGGCCCCGGAAGTGTGAGCAGACCTCGTCCGCGCTGTGGTGGAAGTAGTGCGGCGGGGTCGAGGCCAGGGCGCTCGCCCCCGCCCCCGCCGCCCGCGCGGCGTGCCGCAGCGCGAGGGAGGTGGAGCCGTCGCCGACGTTGGCGACGACAGGCACGCGCCCCCTCACCTGGTCGACGATCACCTCGATCCCCCGGGCCCGGACGTCTTCGTGGAGGCACCCGAACTCTCCTGTCGTGCCCATCGCCCAGACGCCCTGGACGCCCCCCGCGACGACGTGGTCGACGAGTCGGCGCAGGGATGGCTCGTCCACCTCCTCGGTGCTCGTCAGGGGGGTCAGGAGGGGGGTGAAGATTCCGCTCAGACGGGCGAGGTCCATGGGCTCCTCCAGGTCCGCGTGCAGGTCCGCGTGCAGGTCCGCGCGATGGACGCCGCCCGGGGGCCGCGCCGCAGAGGTGAGCTTAGTCCTCGCTCGGGCGGACGCGAGCGCGCAGCCGTCTCGCCATGCCTGGGGGGAGCCTTGACGGAGTCAGCTGGTCAGGATGGAAGGCCCGACGTGGGCGGAGGGCAGGCTCCGCGAAAAACCCCGTGCCATCGATGATCGTGAAACCACGCCCGGGCTCCTAGGCCCAGGAGCTCCTTGGACGCCGGCGGTGAGAAGCGCTCCCTTGTCGTCTTGAGGACCGAGCCTTCGGCCAACCGTTCGGAATTCATTCAAGGGGGCCTCAGGTCCCGCCGGGGCGGGCGCCATAATCCAGACGTGACCGAAACGCCGTCCGCGGCCGTCCGGGAGGAGCTCTACGAGCTCGACCTGACTCACTGGCTCCACCCCCAGGGGGATCTCGACGGACCGACCGGAACCGCGCCCCGCCTCATGTTCGTGAGCGGCGAGGGGGCGACCCTCACCGACGACAGGGGACGCACCTACATCGACGCCATGGCCTGCCTCTGGAACGTGAACGTGGGCTACGGACGCAAGGTCCTGGCGGCCGCCGCGGCCGAGCAGATGGAGCGCCTGGCTTTCACCTCCGCCTACGGGGGATGGGGACACGAGCCGGGGGCGAGATTGGCGGCGCGGCTGGCCCGGCTGGCGCCCGGAGACCTCCAGGTGACGTTCTTCGCGTCGGGTGGCGGCGAGGCCAACGACACCGCCTACAAGCTGGCGCGCCTCTACTGGAAGCTCTGCGGGGAGCCGGAGCGCGTCAAGATCGTCTCCCGACTCCGCGACTACCACGGGCTCACCTACGGCGCCACCAGCGCGACCGGACTCCCCCCTTTCTGGAAGGACTTCGAGCCGCTGGCGCCGGGTTTCCTCCACGCGCCCTCCCCCGACCCCTACCGCCGCCCGGCCGGGCAGACGCCCGCGGGCGCGGCCTACGCGGCAGAGCTCGAGGAGGTCATCGTGGAGGCGGGCCCGGCCACCGTCGCGGCCGTGGTGGCGGAGCCGGTCCAGGGCGCCGGCGGCCTCATCGTGCCGCCCCCCGACTACTTCCCACGCCTGCGCGAGATCTGCGATCGGTACGGGGTCCTGTTCATCGCCGACGAGGTCATCACCGGGTTCGGACGCACGGGCCGCTGGTTCGCCATGGAGCACTGGGGGGTGGCCCCGGACCTCATGGTCTTCGCCAAGGGCGTGACCAGCGGGTACGTGCCCCTTTCCGGCGTCATGATGAGCCGGCGCGTCCACGACGGCCTCCGCCGGCGGCGCGGGCCCCTGCCGCACGCCTTCACGTACAGCGGCCACCCCGTGGCCTGCGCGGTCGCCCTCCGCAACCTCGACATCATCGAGTCCGAGGGCTTGGTGGCCCGCAGCGCCAAGCTCGGCGTGAGGCTGCTGGAGGGCCTGGAGGGGCTTCGCGCCCACGAGATCGTGGGCGACGTCCGGGGCCTGGGCCTGATGGCGGGCGTGGAGCTTGTCCAGGACCGGCGCACCAGGGCCCTGTTCCCCCCAGAGGCGGGCGTTGGCCGCCGGGTCTGCCAGGCCGCCTTCGAGGAAGGCGTCATCCTGAGGCCGCTGGCCGGGGACGTGATCGGGATGTCGCCCCCGCTGGTCATCTCCGAGGCAGAGGTGGACAGGGTGGTGGAGGTGCTCGGAAGGGCCCTGGGACGCGTCGGCGAGGAGTGCGCCGGGGCGGGCTGAGGGCTTCCCGCCCCCAGCAAGGGATCGCTGATTTCAGCGTTAGTCGACCTTGGTCCGATGCCCCATGACACGCGTCCGTCCGCACCGCCGCCGGCTTCGGCAAGAGCCCACCTGACGGTCGCCGAGGCGGCTCCCATCCTGGGCCTGGCCCCGTCCTACGTACGCTCCCTGGCCGCCTCGGGTGAGCTGCGCGCGAAGAAGCACGGGCGCTCGTGGCTGGTCCGGGAGGCGGACGTCATGAGGTTCGTGGAGCGCCCCACGCCGCGCGGGCGCGTGCGCAAGGCGACCGCCGGTCCCGCCCAGCGGGACGCCCTGCACCAGGTCCGGCTGCTCTCGGACATGGCCCGGGCCGCCGCCGACTCGGACCCCGACCAGCCCGCCCGGCTCGTCGTCGAGAGATGCGCCGCCGAGGTGGGCGCCGACCTGGCCGCCATCTGGTGGCGCAACCAGGAGTCAGGGCCCATGCACCTCCTGGCGGCGAGCAGGCTGCTCCCGGCCGGCCCCTGGCCCCTGGCGGGGGCGGCCGGGGCGGCCATCCGGCGCCGCCGCACGGTCACCGTCCCCGACTCCTCGCAGTCCCCGCTCCCGCTGCCCTGGGAGACGCAGGCGGGTTTTCTCAGCACTGCCGCCGTGCCGCTCATCGCCGGGCGGCGCGTGACCGGCGCCCTGCAGGCGTGGTCGCGCTCGCGGGGCGCCTTCACGAGCGCCCGGGTGGAGTCCATGGCGGGGATCGCGGGCCTGGCCGCCCCCCTGCTCGAGATCCGCCAGGCCGCGGAGGCCGCCCGCGAGGAGGGGCGGCGCTTCCGCGACCTCTTCGAGCAGGCGGCCATCGGCCAGGCCATCCTGTCCATCGAGGGGCGCTACGTGCGCGTGAACCGCGCCTACCGCGAGATGCTCGGCTACACCGCAGCCCAGATGCGCGACATGAGCGTCTTCACAACCACCCATCCCCAGGACATGGAGCGCAACCGCCGCCTCCTGACTGCGCTCGTGGAGGGCTCCATCCCCCACTACGAGCTGGAGAAGCGGCATCTGCGCCCGGACGGGACCGTCATCGAGGTCGCCATCAGCGCCTCTTTGAGCCGGGACGCCGAGGGCAGACCGCGCCACGTGATCGGCCTCATGCGCGACATCACCGCCCGCAAGCAGGCGGAGCGGGAGCTGGAGGCCAGCCGGCGGCGCCTTCAGGAGGTGCTCAACAACGCCCCCGTGACGCTCTTCGCCACGGACGCCTCGGGCACCATCGTCTTCGCCGAGGGCAACGGGCTGGCCGAGGCCATCGGGCACCAGCCGGCCCAGGTCGTGGGCCGCTCCATCTTCGACCTCTACCCCTCGCTGGCCGCCGAGCCGGCCGTCCTGGAGACCTTCGCCGACCCCGAGAAGGCACGGCTGGGCGGCCGCTTCCAGATCGCCCTCGGGGCCGCCCACCTGGAATGCCGGTTCCACCCCATCTGGGACGACGCCGGCCGCCTCTCCGGCTTCACCGGCATCGCGGCCGACGTGACCGACCGCGTCCTGGCGGAGGCGGCCCGCCTTGAGAGCCAGCAGAAGTCGCAGTTCCTGGCCACCATGAGCCACGAGTTGCGGACGCCGCTCAACTCGGTGCTGGGGTTCTCGCAGCTCCTCCACTCGGGCAGCGCGGGCACGCTCACCCCCAAGCAGACGCGCTACGTCACGAACATCATGTCGAGCGGGGCCCACCTCCTCCGGCTCATCAACGACGTCCTCGACCTCTCCAAGGTGCTGGCCGGCCGCATGCAGTCGGACCTCGAGGACCTCGAGGTGGCGGCGGCGGTGAGGGACACGCTGGCCAAGATGCAGCCCTTGATCGATGCCAAGGGCCAGCACGTCGAGGTCCTGGGCGAGCCCCGCCTGCGCGTGGCGGCGGACCGCCGCCACCTGGACCAGATCCTCCTCAACCTGCTCTCCAACGCCGTCAAGTTCACCGGTCCCCAGGGCCGGCTCTCCGTCACCGCCTCGGCGCAGGAGGCCGGCGGGCTGACCTCCATCGAGGTCCGCGACGACGGCATCGGGATCGCGCCCGAGCACCTGGAGTC
>JBOHUY010000390.1:0-8634 GCA_050735015.1 Candidatus Dormibacterales bacterium
CTACCAGATGGAGGCCCAGGGCCTGGGGGCGGGGTTCGCGCTGGGCGTGCGCCGCGTGACCTGGTGGCGGGGCTTCGAGGTAGCCACGGTGCGGCGGGACATCGCGCGCCCTGGGCGCGGCGGCGCCGCCTAACATGATCTGATGGTGCGGCCGCAGGCCCCCGCCGTGGAGACCCTGGCCTACCTGGACGGCGCCTGGCGGACAGAGGGGGACGCGGTGGCGGCCGAGGAGCCGCTCCAGGTCAGCCTCGACGGGCGCCCCCTGAGCGTCCTCATGCGCACGCCGGGCTCGGACGTGGAGCTCGCCCTGGGGCTTCTCTGGGCGGAGGGCGTCATCACCTCCCTGGGGCAGGTGGAGCAGGTCCTCATCAGCGCTGAGGCGGGCGAAGAGGAGTCCCGGATCCCCGTGGTGGCGGGCCTGGTGGAGTCGAACCAGGTCGACGTCCGCTTGAGGTCCGCGCCCGCCCGCTCGGTGGAGCGCTCCTTTCTCTCCAGCTCGGCCTGCGGGGTGTGCGGCGCGACCACCGTGGAAGCGCTCGCGCGCGACTTTCCGGTCCTGCCCTCCGGCCCCGTGGTGGAGGCCAGGGCGCTGCTCCGGATGGGCTCTTCGCTGCGGGCGGGGCAGGGCCTCTTCGACCGCACCGGCGGCCTGCACGCGGCCGGGCTCTTCTCGCCCGGCGGCGACCTCCTCACCCTCCGGGAGGACGTGGGCAGGCACAACGCCGTCGACAAGGTGGTGGGCAGGGCGCTGCTGGACCGGGCGCTACCGCTTCACGGGGGCGTCCTGGTCGTGAGCGGGCGCGGAGGCTACGAGCTGGTGCAGAAGGCGGTGGCGGCCGGGATCCCGGTCATGGCCGCGGTGGGCGCCCCGAGTTCCCTGGCGGTGGCGGTTGCGAGGAGGTTCGAGATGACGCTGGCGGGCTTTCTCCGCGAGGGGAGGTTCAACCTCTACTCCTGCCCCGAGCGCGTGGAGGGCGCGACCTGATGGCCCGGATACTGGTGGCCGAGGACAACGTGCTCAACTTCGAGCTGGTGAGGGACGTCCTGGAGGGCCAGGGCCACGAGATCGAATGGGCCCGGGACGGGGAGGAGGCCCTGGCCAAGGCCGGCGGCTCGGCATTCGCCCTGCTCCTGCTCGACCTCCACATGCCCAAGCTGGACTGGCTGGAGGTGCTGGCCGCCCTGAGGAGGGCGGGAGCTTCGCCGGCCCGCGTGGTGGTGGTCAGCGCCGACGCCATGGGCGGAGTCCCGGAGGCGGTCGCGCAGGCGGGGGCGGACGCCTACCTCTCCAAGCCCCTCGAGGTCGGCGCCCTGGTCGCGGAGGTGAACCGTCAGCTAGGCCGGTGAGCCCGGCGGCCGCGCCGGCCCAGGCTGTAGCGGAGGAAAAGGTGCGACCCGTGTCTCCTGAGGCCCGCCAGCTCGGCCCAGGCCCCCGCCCCGGGCAGCAGTTCGAGGCCCTCGACCAGGCCCAGGGTGGCCGGGCCCCGCCCGGCCAGGACGGGCGAGAGGGTGAGGAAGAGCTCCTCGAGCGCGCCGGCCCGCAAGAGCTCGGCGAGCACGTGGGGGCCGCCCTCGGTGAGGACTGAGAGGTGCCCGCGGGCGCGGAGCTCGGCCAGCACCCGCCGCATGTCCACCGCCGGGCCCCCCCCGAGGGCGACCACCTCCGTGCTGGAGGGGAGCACCGCCTCCAGCCTGGCCGCCGTGGCCGCGGGCGTGAAGACGAGGGCGCCCTCCGAGAGGGCACGGCCTCGGGGGTCGAGGTCGCCGGAGGCGGTGACGACGGCGAGCAGGGGCTCCGGGGCGAGGCCCAGCTCCCGCCGCAGGCGCGCGAACCCGCGCGCGCTGGGGGGGTGGATGTACGAGGGGCGCCAGAGGTGGCCGGGGTCCTCCCTGACCGTCCCCGCACCCACCAGCACGGCATCCGCGAAGGCCCTCAGAAGCCCCATCACGAAGCGGTCGGCCTCGCTCCGGCCGCTGATGGCGGGCCCCGAGGAGGTCTTCCCCGCGCCCAGCGCCACCACCCCGTCGAGCGAGCTCACGAAGTTGGCGTAGAGGCACGGCCGCGCGATGCCGAGATCGCCCCCGTAGAGGCGCCGCAGGCGGGCGGGCAGGCGCCTCGCCGCCACCCCCTCCGGCTCGTACAGGAGCTCCAGCGGTCGCATGTGCCGCCACTCTAGCGGGCGCGCCGGCGAGGCTGAATCGGGCGGGCGCCGTGATAGTCTCGGCCCAGGTGACGACGATCCCGGGACCGCGGGAGGATCGAGGGCGGCCGCGCCTCCCCCTCGACGAGGCCTCCCTGGCCGCCTATGAGGCCGTCGCTTGCGGAGTCCTGGTCCAGGCTCCCGGCGGCGAGGTGCTCCACGCCAACCGCGTCGCGGAGGAGATCCTGGGCGTGGGCCTGGCGGCCATGGCGGGCCGCGGCCCGGACGGCCTCTGGGGAGCCGGGCCCGGCGAGCGCCCCTTCGAGCAGGCGGCCAGGACGGGCTGGCCGGTCCGGGGGGCGGCGCTCGAGGTGGTCAGGCCGGACGGCTCGCGGCGCTGGCTGGAGGTCGACAGCGTCCCCCTCGCCGGCCCCGGCGGGAAGCTCACGCACATCGTCTCCAGCCTCGTCGACGTCTCTGCCAGGAGGGAGGCGGAGGAGGCCTTGAGGGAGAGCGAGGACCGCTTCCGCGCGGTCTTCGACGCGGGCGCCATGGGGATCGTCCGGCTCGCCCTCGACGGGACCGTGATCGGCGCCAACGCCGCCTTCCTCCGCTTCCTGGGCCGGACCCCGGGCGAGCTCGACGGGACCGCCTTCTCGGACTGCCTCGACCCCGAGGATGCGGGCGGAGTACGGCTGGGAGAGGTGCTGGAGGGCGGGCGCGACCAGTGCCAGGCCGAGATCCTCTACCGGCGCCGGGACGGCCAGGCGGCCTGGGGCAACACGCTCGCCTCTTTGGTCCGGGACGACAAGGGTGCGCCCGCCTTCGTGCTCACGATGGTGGAGGACGTGGGCGACCGCAAGGCCCAGGAGGCGGCGCTCGAGCACCAGGCCCTCCACGACGCCCTCACCGACCTCCCCAACCGGACCCTTTTGCACGACCGCCTCCAGCAGGCGCTGCTGGGCGCCCAGCGCGAGGGCGGCACCGTCGCCCTGCTGCTCATGGACCTGGACCGCTTCAAGGAGGTCAACGACTCCTTCGGCCACCACCTGGGGGACCTCCTGCTCCAGCAGGTCGCGCTCCGGCTTCGGGGCGACCTGCGGGGCTCGGACACGGTCGCGAGGCTGGGCGGGGACGAGTTCGCCATGATCCTGCCCGGCGTGGAGGACGAGAGCGGCGCCGGCCTCGCCGCCCGCAAGATCCTCAAGTCCCTGGAGGAGCCCTTCGAACTGGAGCCCGAGGTCCTCCACGTGGGCGGCAGCATCGGCATCTCCCTCTACCCCGGCCACGGTCTGGACGCCGAGACCCTGCTCCGCCGCGCGGACATCGCCATGTACGTGGCCAAGCGCGGGGGGACCGGCTTCGCCCTCTACAGGGCCGACGACGACACCAACAGCCCGGGCCGCCTGGCCCTGCTGGGCGAGCTGAGGCAGGCGGTGCAGCGCGGCGAGCTGACCCTCCACTACCAGCCCAAGGTGGACCTCAGGACGGGCAGGGTGGCGGGACTCGAGGCCCTCGTGCGCTGGCAGCACCCCAGCCACGGGCTCATGCTGCCCGACCAGTTCATCCCCCTGGCCGAGGACACCGGTCTCACCGGCCCCCTCGGCCTCTGGGTCGTGGACGCGGCCCTCGCGCAGTCCCGCCAGTGGGCGGACTCGGGGCTGGAGATCCCCGTGGCCGTCAACGTCTCCGCGCGCAGCCTGGGCGACGCCCGCCTGCCCGAGACCGTGGGCTGGATGCTGGACAGGCACCGCGTGAACCCGGCCATGCTGAGGGTGGAGGTGACCGAGAGCACCCTGATGGCGGACCCCGAGCGGGCCATGGAGATCCTCACCGCCCTCGCCGAGATGGGCCTCGGGATCACCCTCGACGACTTCGGCACCGGTTACTCGTCGCTCGCCTACCTGGGCCGCCTGCCGGCCGACGAGCTCAAGATCGCGCGTCCCTTCGTGATGGACATGGACGTGGTCGAGAACGCCCGTGTCATCGTGCGCTCGATCATCGACCTCGGCCACAGCCTCGGCCTCATGGTGGTGGGGGAGGGGGTGGAGACCGCGCACGCCATGGCCGCCCTGGAGGCAGCCAGCTGCGACATGGTCCAAGGCTTCCACGTCAGCCGCCCCCTCCCGGCCTCCGACCTCGCCGCCTGGCTGGACCGGCCCCAGCCGAGGACGGCCCTCAAGCGTACTTGACGGCCTCGAAGTAGCTGCCGCAGCGGCGGCAGCGGCACTGCATGGTGAGGGCCTGGGTCCCGAAGAGCGAGATCACCTCGGCGTCGCGCGCGCCGCAGAAGGGGCAGGCCGGCCCCAGCTCCGGGGCGGGGGGCTCGCGGCCGCCCTCAGCCGGCCCTTCGGGCGCCACTGGCGGGCATGAAGCGGCGCTCCTCGAGCCCGCTCATCATCTCGAACGTGCGCGGGTCGACGGCGCCCGGCCCTGACCTTCGCCGGAGAGGGTCCCAGGCCCCCCAGTCGACCTCGACCCGGGGCGCGCGCACGCCCAGCCTCTCCTCGACGAGGGCCAGCAGCCGGGCCGGGCCCATGCTCAGCGCCCCCTCCCGGCGGAGGTCCTCGACCTCGCCGTCGGGGGGCCCGAACCACTCCACCGCCTCCCCCCAGGCCCGGGCCAAGACCTCCTCCCCGACCCCTTCGCGGAGCCAGCTGCGCCCGTGCAGGTGGTGGTAGTGCTCCTCCATGAGCATCTTGCGCAGGCGGGTGCGGAGGACCTCCACGTCACCCTCGACGCAGGCCTGGATCATGGCCGTGAAGGCGGTGTCGAGGACGGCGTTGGCGGCCACGAACTGATCCCAGGTCTCCCAGGGCTCGTCCAGGAAGGCGACGTTGAGGTAGGACGCCGGGTCCCGGTCCCGGCCGGGCGGCCGGGGGTCGTCGCCGAGCGGCTCCAGGAAGCCCAGCAGCACGCGGCTGTGGCCGATGTCGTCGAGGCCCATGGCGGCGGCGGCGATGTCGGCCTCCAGCGAGGGAGCCCTGGTCGCCCACTCGGCGTAACGCATGCCCAGGAGCTGCTTGGAGTCGGCCAGGGCCAGCACCAGTCCCGAAAGGCTCATCAGTCGGACTCGCCCGGCCCCCAGACCTGGAGCACCGCCTCCTTGGGGACGACGGCCATCTCCACCCAGCGCTCCTCGTCATAGGTCGCGCGCGCGTAGGCCATGGCCAGGTCGTCATCCGGGGCGACCACGCTGCCGACCTGGTGGAGGGGGTCGACGCGGGACCTCCGCGCGAAGACCTCGTACTCGGAAACCTTCTCGTGGACGCGCTTGAAGGGCATGGTCAGACCGACAGGCCCCAGGCCCAGAGGGCGTCACGCCCGGCCGGGGTGAGCCGCGCCGCCGTCCAGGGCGGGTCCCAGACGATACGGACCTCCACCTCCTCCACGCCCGGCTCGGCCAGCAGGCGCTCGCGGATGTCGCCCAGGATGAACTCGGAGGCGGGACAGCCCATGGCCGTGAAGGTGACGTCCACGGCCAGGCGGCCGCCCTCCGCCCGCACGCCGTAGATGAGGCCCAGGTCGACGAGGTTGACCGGCATCTCGGGGTCCTCGATCTCGGCCAGGGCGGCCAGGGCGCGCCCCTCCAGCCCGGCGCCAGGCGCAGGCGCGGACACCATCTTTCAGGCCCGGCCCTGGCGGGCGCCTCGGACGAGGTGGAAGTTTTCCTGCAAGAGCTCCACCATGGCGCTGTTGCGGGGCCCCCGGGCCCGCCAGCGGGCGAGGACGTCGTCCCAGGTGCAGGGGTCGCCGAAGTCCCAGCGCTTCGACTCGGCGTCGAACGAGCACGGGAAGGGGTAGTCGAGGATGTAGGTCTCCTCCCCGTCCGCGTCCCGCTCGGCGTGGGCCGGCACCCGCATCCCGACTAAGTCGAGGAAGGGGACCACGGTCCTGAGCCACCACTGCCGGAGGGCGTCATTGGAGAGCCCCTTGAGCCGGTAGTCCAGCTGGGTGTTGTGCTGCTTGAGGTTGTCGGGAAGTCCGAACCACTCGACCGTGAGAGGGAACATCCAGTCCACCGCGTCCTGGAGGTCGTGGCGGGCCTCGCCGCCCGCCTGGGAGATCTTCTTCATCCAGCTGCGCCCGTTGCGCAGATGGAAGTTCTCCTCCGCCATCACTTTCACCAGGCCTCTCTTCCAGGGCCCGTATGAGCACTGCTCGTGGATGTCGCCCAGAAGACAGAAGCCGGCCTGGTCGTAGAGGGCGTTGGCGGTCACCAGCTCGGTCCAGCTCTCCAAAGGCACGTCAAAGGCGTAGGGATAGCGGAACGCCTTGGGGTCGCGCCTGAACAAGAGCTCCTCCTGGTCCATGCCCAGCTCCTCCAGCAGGTGGTAGGCGATGTGGGCGTGGGCGAGCTCGTCCTGGATGATGGCGATGCCGGTCATGAAGGTGTTGACGCTGGGGGCCCGGCGGGCGGCCAGGTAGTAGGCGGGGGCGGAGATGAGCTCGGTGTCGCCGGAGACGATGAGCGTGTGCTTCAGCTCCCGGAGGTATTCCGGAGTCATCTCGGACTGCGTCTCGATCAGGTCGCCCTTCTCGAGGAGAGCCTGGAAGCGGTCCGCGGGAGCCGACACAGGCCCATTATCTCCTATGTCACTCGGATTGTCGTCCGCCCGTGATTTGCAACATCGACGACCTCGCGGTAGTGCTGCTCGGCGCCCGGCAGGAGGAGCGCGTTGTAGTCGAGGAAGAGCTGGTGGGCGCGCGTGCCCGGCCAGCCGGCGGGCAGGAGCGAAGCGGGCAGGTCGGGGTCCGAGTAGGGGAAGTGACGGTAGTGGTGGGTGAGCAGGAACCTGCGCCGGAAAGCGCGGGCGGGGGCGAGCGTCCCTTCGCCCGCGAGCTCCGCGTCCTGGCGGCGGGCCCGCTCGGTCTCCAAGATGTAGGCGCGGTAGCGGCGGGCGAGCCCGTCCAGGTCCCAGGCCCGGCGCACGACCGCGGTGGGGTCGCCGGGGAGAGCCAGCGGACCCCTGACCCCGAGCACCTCGCGGACGCCGTGGCGCCCGGCCAGCTCGGCCAGCTCGGGCCGGAGGTCGTGAGGCGACAAGTACAGCCCCGCCCCGAGGGACCCGAACCCGAGAAAGGTGAGCTCGGTGCGGAGCCGATCCCGCACCGCACGGCTCCCGGCCCCGGAGTAGGCCACCACCAGCCACTGGCCGTCCCAGGCGCCGCCGCGGGTCCGGTAGATGCGGCGGGTGCCCTCCTCGATGAGCTCGCGGCCCTGCCGTGAGAGGCCGTAGCAGGGACGCGCCGCGACCGTCCTCTTCGAGAGCCACCCCTCGCGCCCCATCCTTGAGAGGGCCGATCGCAGCGAGCCGGAGGTGATCCCGAACTCCCCGGCCAGGGTGACGAGGGCCCCCACCCACACCTCACGCCCCCCGAGCGGATGCACGTAATCGCCGAAGAGGGTGAACAGCATCGACCGAGGGCGGAGGGGTGCCATCTGGCGCCGACTTTAGACGAGTGATTCCGAGCGTCGACGGAGCTGCCGCGGCCATGCACCCCATCGGCCACTTCTTGGATGCCCTCCGACGTGAGCGTCCCGCAGGCCGCGAACCGCTGCTCGCCGCGGTGCCACGCTCACGCTCGGTCGCGCTCAGCATGGCGGCGGGATCGGCGCGCGTCATCGGCAGGTGGTTCTCGTCCGCCAATTGGGTCCACGGCAGGCGGGGCGGTGCTCCTGCCGGGCGATCCGCTGGGGGCGTGGCCGAGCGGAGGTTCGCTTCGCCCGTTGGGTAGAATCTGGTGCGCTCGACGGCCCCCCGGGCTGTGGGCACCAACGGTGGCTATAGCTCAGCACGGTTAGAGCACCAGGTTGTGGCCCTGGGGGCCGTGGGTTCAAATCCCACTAGCCACCCCAAATTGCAATTTGATAACTGGCCGATTTCGGCGATTTTGAACTCGAATCGGCGGTTCGAGAGCTCTTCCCGCCGCCAGTGGCGCTCAAGGGCTGACGGGATGGTTTATAACCGCGCCGCATCTGCTCGAGCGTGGGCAGGGGAGTCTTCTCTGCGGCCATCTCGGCGATCGCGGCCCAGGCCGGGCGGAAGGCCGGCGTGATCCGGCCCTCCTTCATGGTGCAGGTGTCGAGGAGGGTCGCGAGCAGGTCCCTCCTCGGTCCGGGCTCGTCGGTCTTCGCGTACAGAGTCTCGATGCGCTCAGCCTGGTTGAGGATCTCCACGCCCAAGTCCATGTAGCGGCTGTCAGCCTTGTTGTGGTGGGCAAGTCGCTCGGTCAGCCTCGCCTCCTCCTTTTGCCAGGCGGAGTTGCGGTCAGCCCAGAACTCCATCGAGATGCGTCCCGCGAGGCGGTCGTCGTAGGAGACGTGCATGTTGTTCCGGATCTCGGCCAGCCGAGCGTTGATCTCGCCCACCTCGTCGCCGTGGTAGGCCTGTTCCTGCTCGAAGGACTGCTTGAGGGCGGCTCGGGTCCACTCGGCCACGTTGGGCGCGAGGCTGACCCGGCTCACGATCTCGGCGAACTGCGGCTCCAC
>JBOHUY010000391.1:0-2898 GCA_050735015.1 Candidatus Dormibacterales bacterium
GAGCGGATCGACGGCCTCCTGCTCCACCTGCCAAGCCGTGATCGAGGAAACCCCCCGGTAACGCTCCACCACGCGGGTGAGGAACGTGCGGGCGGCCTCCGCCAGTTCCGGATGCGAGCCGGCCGTCACGAGGACACCCTCACGCAGCAGGCCTGGTAGGTGGTGCGAGGGAACGTAGAACTCCGGGTAGCCCGCGTTCTTGACCGGCCCCAGGGCCAGGATCACCTCTCTTCCCGCTTTCGCCGCGGCCTCGATCTGCCAATCGAGTGAGGAAGCGTCGAAGACGCCCGGGCGGGGCTCGAACCTGCTCCAGAGCGCGGCCAGCCGGAGCACGGTGAACCCCATGCCGAGAAGGTCCTCCAGGGATCGTCGAGGCTCGAGGTCCATCAGCTCCGCTTGAGGCAACCGGAAGGTGAACCCCAGCTTGGCGCTTCCCCGAGGAGCCAAGGGCACGTGCTCCCAGAGCCGGGTTGGCACTCGCGCCGATTTGGCCAGCCTCAGGCTCACCGGGTGCGCTCGCGGTACTCGAAGACGAGGGCGCCCAGGAGCAAACACAGGACGAAGAGCACCACCAGCACGGCGACATCCAGGAGCGGGTTCTCGGCCACCGCCCCGCGGTAGCCCGGGCGGCCGAGGTAGAAGGCCGCTCGCGTGAGATTGACCGGGTAGCGCATCGGCATCGCCCAGCCGAGACCATCCAGGTAGGCCGGCAGCCCCCGCAGGGGCACCACCACCCCGGCCAGGAAGTACTGGGGCAGGATCACGAAGGGCATGATCTGGAGGGCCGCGCGCTGGTTGGGGAGCGCGGCCAGCGTGGCCAGCCCGAAAGCGGCTCCGACAAGAGCGGAGCCGATCGAGACGGGAACGATCAGGAGGAGGTTGGGAAGGTCGTAGCGAACGCCGAAGACGAGGCTGAAAGCGACGATCCCCACGCCCTGGACGAGGGCGACGAGGGACTCCCCCACCACCTTCCCGGCGACGATCGTGACCCGGGAGATGGGGGCCACGAACATCTCGCGCGCGAAGTCGGTCTCCCTGTCCTCGATCAGGGACATCATCCCCGCCGCCGCGGACTGGAAGAGCGTCGCCGCCAGAACCCCCGTGAACACCAGCGTGATCGCGTTGAGGCCCGTCGCCCGGCCCACCGTCGGCTGAAGGATGCTGCCGAGACCGGCGAAGATCAGGATCGGGAACGCCAGGCTCACCCCCAGGCGGGTCCTGTCCCGAAGGAGCTTGGTGACGTCCCGGCCGGCGATGGCCAGGAGTGACCACAGCTCGTGCCCCCGCCCCACACCCACCGCCGCGCTCAATTCCGCGCCCGCTCGAGCAGTTGCAGGTAGGCCTCTTCCAGGGTCGGTTCGGTCACCCGCAGCACTGATAGCTCGAGGTCGATCCGCTGGATCACGTCCTGAGCGCGGCGCCCGTCGAGCCGCACCACGAACGGGCCCTGTCCCGCGGGCGAGCAGCCCAGCTCCTCGAGCGCCCGCGAGAGCCGCCGCCGATCGGGAGCGTCCACCCACATCTCCACGCCGCCGCCCTTCAGATCGGCCGGTGCCGCGTCCGCGAGTATCCGCCCCTTCCACATCACGCAGACCCGCTGGGCGGGCTCCGCCTCGTGGAGGTAATGGGTGGTGAGGAAGATGGTGGTGCCAAGTTCGCCCCTCGCCTCACCAAGATGCTGCCAGAGGCTGCGCCGGGCCTCCGGATCGAGACCCGCGGTGGGCTCGTCGAGGACCAGGATGCTCGGTCGGTGCATGAGAGCCCGGACGATCTCCAGCTTTCGCCTGGTCCCGCCGGAGAGGGAGCGCACCTTTTGACCCAGCACGTCCGCGACTCCGAGCACGGCCGCCAGGTCCTGGACCTGGCTCCGGTAGGCGGTAGGCATCCACATGTGCGACGGCCGCCATGGATACAGCCCGTACAGGATCGCGTGGAGCCGGAGGTTCTCCTCGGCAGTCAGGTTCAGGTCCAGGCAAGGCTGCTGGGTGACGACGCCGAGGCTGGCGCGGACCGCGGCTTGGTCCTCCCGAACGTCATGCCCGGCCACCCAGACCTGGCCACCCGTCGGCATGAGGGTCGTGCTCAGGATCGAAACCGTGGTTGTCTTGCCGGCTCCGTTGGGTCCCAGGAGACAGAAGAGGCTCCCTTCCTCCACCTCGAAGGAGATGTCGTCGACGGCGTTCTCCGCCGCGCCTCGGTAGCGCTTGATGAGATTCCTGATCGAGACGGCGCTCAGGACAGCTTCGGCTCCCCGGCCAGGCGCACTAGGCGCCGGGCGGTACCGGCGACCAGCCCCGGCAAGAATGGCGCACGGACCTCGGCCGCGAACTCGGCGAGGAATCGCGCCAGCATGAGTGGCCGGGGTCTGGGGCCCAACCGGGCAGCCGCCTCCAACAGCTCCGCCATCCGCATCGCCGGCCTCACTTCAACTCGCACCAGCGCCGGTCCAGGGCCAGGGTTCGAGAACGCGTGCCGCGTGCCGGCCTGCACCGTGGCCGAATCACCGGCGCCCAGGAGGCACGAACGTCGACCCGTCCTGAGCCTGAGGTGGCCCTCCAGAACAGCGAACGTCTCCTCTTGATCCGGGTGCAGATGTGGAGCCGGAACCCGACCACCGCCCTCCAACTCGAGCTCGAAGGCGAGGAGGCGCCCGCCGCTTTCTTCCCCGGTCGTGAGAATCCGGATGCGTTCGCCTGACTCGGGGTTCTCGATCAACGTCGGCCCCAGGCCGGTTGGATTGGCCAACCCGCTAGCCCGATCATCAAGGCGACAGTATCCCTCGGTGGAAGGGGAAGACGCCCAAGACGGAGGTGCGGGCGGACCCCGGCGGCCAAGATCGGCAGGTTCAAGGAAGCGCTGAACAACGCACCCAGTAGGTTTGCGTCGACCACTCTCAAG
>JBOHUY010000392.1:0-2078 GCA_050735015.1 Candidatus Dormibacterales bacterium
GGGGTGGCCCGCCGCCACCTCTCGGGCGAGGTCACGGTCGACCCCGCGCAGCGCCGCATCGCGGGCCCCGCCCGCGAGGGTACGAGCCAGCTGGCGACGCTGGTGAGGGGATTCGACGCCGAGTCGATCGAGATCGTGGACCTCCAGCTCCGGAGGCCCAGCCTGGACGACGTCTTCCTGACCCTGACCGGCCACGAGGCGGAGGAGGAGAAGGCGACCCAGAAGGCGGGCCGGCGGGGCTGGTGGAGGAGGAAGCAAGGATGATGCAGGCGATATCGGGCCAGCAGAGCGCGGCCGGGACCCGCTACCAGCCCATCGGGCACCGCAACCGGCTCGCCTGGGCGTTCCTGGACGCCCTCGTGCTGGCCCGGCGGAGCATCCTGCAGACGCTCCGGGTGCCGGAGCTGATCGTCTTCGTGACCATCCAGCCGATCATGTTCGTGCTCCTCTTCAGGTACGTGTTCGGAGGCGCCATCCACGTCCCCGGGGGCGCCTACGTCAACTACCTGATGCCGGGCATCTTCGTACAGACGGTCGCCTTCGGCGGGGTCACCACGGGCATCGGGCTGGCCGAGGACATGCAGCGGGGACTCATCGACCGGTTCCGCTCGCTGCCCATGTCCTCCTCCGCCGTCCTCACCGGGCGCACCTTCGCGGACGTGGCGCGCAACCTCTTCACGGTCGTGGTCATGCTGGCGGTGGGCTTCGCGGTCGGCTTCAGGCCCGGCGGCACGGTGGCCGAGTTCTTGCTCGGCATCCTCGTCCTGATGGGGTTCAGCTTCGCCTTCTCCTGGGTCTCGGCCCTCATCGGGCTGGCCGTGCGGAGCGTGGAGGCGGCCCAGTCGGGAGGGTTCATCTGGCTCTTCCCCCTCACCTTCGCCTCCAGCGCCTTCGTGCCCGTGACCACGATGCCGTCCTGGCTTCAGGGCTTCGCGCTCCACAACCCCGTCTCCGTGCTGGCCGACTCGCTGCGCGGGCTCTTTCACGTCGACCCCGCCCTGACCGCCGCCGACACCCAGTCCGCGCTCCTGCAGTCGGGGGCCTGGATCGTGGGCCTGCTCGTCGTCTTCGTGCCCCTGTCGGTCCTCCGCTACAGGCACACCACCGCCCGCTGAGGCGCCGGGCAGAGGCCGACGGTCTGGTCCGCCTGAGGTGAGAATCCCGGGCCGGTCACCCCGCCGGAGGAAGTGACCTCACGATGCCGGCGCGGGAGTCCCGGGTCGAGACAGATGAGAGGACTCCTCTCAGGTGGGTGAGAGCGGAGGGTGTTGGGGCGGGGCCGAGGGGTCGGCGCTCAGCGGTCCTGGAGCAGCCCGAGGACGTTGCCATCGGGGTCGGTGACGGTGGCCACCAGACGGCCGCCGCCCACGTCGCGCACCGGCTCCTTGAGCGCGGCCCCGGCGGCGGTGACCTCGGCCAGCTTTGCCTCGATGTCCGGCACGTGCCAGTAGGCCACCGGCGAGGTCATGCCCTGCGGTCCACCGCCCGGCACCAGCCCGATGTGCTGGCCCTCGGCCTCGAAACCGACGTAGTAGGGTCCGTCGGCCTGGGGCGATATGCCCAGCAGGGCTGTGTACACGGCTTTGGCCGCCGCCAGGTCGGACACGGGATGCAGCACCGTCTTGATCCCTTGCGTCGAAGAGCCGGTCATGTCACTCCACTCCTGTGTGGCGAATCCTGATGTCCCCTGATGGCATGGTACGTGCGGCTCGGTGAAAGGCGCTTGCCCGAAGCCGCTCCCCTTCGGCCGCCCTCCGCGCCGCGGGGCGGCCGAGCCGGGGCCTCGCCTCCGTGCTGGAGTGGATCGCGGATGGTCGAGCACGCTTGCAGACCGGCACTGACCCGTCCATGCCATCCCGAGTCCTCCGGTCTTCCCACTCTGACCATGTCGCGATCGTTCGCGACCGCTCAGCGTGGTGCACGGTCGCCGGGGCCGGAGGCCTGGGGCACGCTCAGATCGAAGTACACGCCGGCTAGGCGGATGAAGAAGAAGGCGGAGCCTCACTGAACGGGTTGTCGTTCGGGCAGTGCGGCCGCGAGTGCGACTTGGTCACGCCCAGGTCGGCGAGCAGGAAGGC
>JBOHUY010000393.1:0-3408 GCA_050735015.1 Candidatus Dormibacterales bacterium
GCCACCTTCCAGCCCGGGCGCGCGGCCGATCGCGGCACCACCGGCCAGCGGGCGCGGCCGAGCGCGGTGATGCAGACGACGGCCTCGTGGGGGGAGGCCACAAGGTCCCCCCCGACCAGGGCCGGACCCGTGCGGCCGGCCAGGGCGGCGATGCCGGAGTAGAGCTCGGTCACCTCCTCCACGCTCCAGCCGGGCGTGAGCGCGAGGCAGACCAGGGCCTGGGAGGGCGCCGCCCCCTTGCAGGCCAGGTCACCCAGGGCCAGGGCCAGGCACCGCCATCCGATCTCGGCCGGCCGCAGCCAGCGCCTGTCGAAATGGACGCCCTCCACGAAGGCGTCGGAAGTCGCCACCAAGACCCCCTCCGGCTCCCGCCAGGCGGCGGCGTCGTCCTCTCCCGGCCCGACCAGGAGGTCTTTTCCCGCCACGGCCAGGCTGGGCCGGATGGCCTCGAGGAGGCCGGACTCCCCGAGCTCGCCCAGCGAGGTCACCCGAGAAGGGCCAGGAGGCGGGCGGCGGCGGCCTCGGGGTGGGGGTCGTCGGCCAGGGCCCGGATCACGCAGACGCGGGCCACGCCCACCTCCAAGAGCTCCGGCAGGCGCCCGGCGTCCACGCCCCCGATGGCGAATACGGGCACGTCCACGGCGCGCGCCACGGCCGCCACCCCGGCCGGCCCGATGGGCGGCTTGGAGGCTTTGACGGGGGTCGGGAAGGCGGGCCCCGCACCCAGGTAGTCGGCCCCCTCGGCCACCGCCCGGCGGGCGGCCTCGGGGTCGGCCGCCGAGGCCCCGATCAGAAAGGCGGGGCCGCCGACCCGCCGCGCGGCCGGCACCGAGATGTCCTCGGCGCCCAGGTGGACGCCGTCCGCCCCCGCCGCCAGGGCCACGTCCAGGTGGTCGTTCACGACCAGGAGCGCGCCCGCCGCACGGACCAGGGCCACGAGCCGGAGGGCGAGGCTCAAGAGCTCGCCTCGGGCCAGGCTCTTGTGGCGGAGCTGGACCATGGCCACCCCCGCCCGCAGGTAGGCGGACGCCAGCTCCACCACCCTGGCGGGGTCGCGGTCGGGGGTGATCGCGCAGAGGCTGACGGCGGCCAGGCGCTCTCTCGCCGCCACCTCGGCACCCGTCGTCGGCACGGGGGCTAACCTACCACCCGCGCGCGGGCCGCCCCCGGGGGCCGCCTTAGCCCGCCGACTCCAGCTCCGGCTCGGGCGGGTGTCCCTGCCGCAGGAGGAGCTCCTGGGCGTGGAAGAGGACGTCCATCATGGGCACCACGCGGTAGCGGACCTGGAGCTCGCCGTGGCCGGGCACCATCTCCAGCACGTTGGCCGAGCGCCGCCTGAGCTCCGGGGGCACGCGGTCCACGGCCTTGAGGTTCAGCTCCTCCAGGTCGTTGAGGAGCCGGTCGATGGCCGCCATGAGGAGCGGCAGACGGCCCCGCTCGGCTCGCCTCCGCGCGTCGGCGGCGATCGACGCCACCATCTCGCGGTTGGCGCGAGCAAACATCTCTTCACCAGTACCAGGGCCCCTTCCCAACGGTTCCATCACAAGGTTCCCCCTTGCGAACGAGCCGCCACCCGCGGCGATCAGCCCAGAATCTCTCGCAGCTTCTCCCGCAACGCCTCGGGGGCGCGATCCTGCGTGCAGCAGGTCCGCACCAGCCGCTTCACCTCCGTCTCCAGGTGGAAACGGTCCTTGCACGGCGGACATTCCTCCAGGTGCCGCCTCACCTGCGCCAGCTCCAGGTGCGTGAGCTCCCGGTCCACGAACCTGTCGAGCCACTCAACGCACTCGCGGCAGTTCATGCCGGCCCTCCCATAGCGCGGACGATGCCCGACTCCGCGGCGTAGCCGTAGAGGCTCTTCTGAAGCGCCTGGCGGGCCCGGTGGAGCCTCGACATCACCGTCCCGATGGGAACGCCCAGGATCTCCGCGGCGTCCTTGTAGGGGAAGCCCTCCACGTCGACGAGGAGGACCACCTCCCGGTGCAGGGGGGGCAGCTTCTCGACCGCGGAGACCACCTCGAGCGCCGCGATCTGGTCCAGCACCTGGGACTCGGGCCCCGGGCCCGCATCCTTGAGCCGGTCGTAGAGCGCGAAGTCGTCGGTGCCATCGTCGAGGCTGGCCTCGTCCGGCCGCCCGCTGCGGAAGCGGTCCCAGAAGAGGTTGCGCATGATGGCGAAGAGCCAGGCCCTCATGTTGGTGCCGGCCGCGAAGCTGTGCTGGTATCTGAGCGCTCTCACGTAGGTGTCCTGGACCAGGTCCTGGGCGCTCTCCGCGTCGCGCGTCAGCCGGAGCGCCCCACGGTAGAGGGTATCGAGATGCGTCAGCGCCTCCTCGGCGAAGGAAGTCGCTTTCTCCTCTGCCACGAACCGAAGTCTAATCCCCTCCAACTCGGCCCCCGCCGGCCCTATTCCGCCGCCCCCTGGCCCCTGTAGACGCGCGCCACCCGGGCCCCGAGGGAGGTGAGGACCTCGTAGGAGATGGTCCCCGACCAGTCCGCCACCTCCTCGGCGGAGACCAAGTGCCCAGAGTCCTCCCCGATGAGGGTGGCGACGTCGCCTGCGCGCACCTCGGGGACGTCTGTCACGTCGAGGGCGAGGGTGTCCATGCTGACGGCGCCCACGACCGCCGCCCGGCGGCCCTTCACGAAGGCCCAGCCCAAGTTGGAGCGCGCCCGGTGGACGCCGTCCGCGTACCCGGCCCCGATGAGCGCGACGGTGGCGGGCGAGCCGGCGCGCCAGGTTCTCCCGTAGCCCACCGATGCGCCCGCCGGCAGCCGCTTGACGAGGAGGACGCGGGCCCTCAAGGAGAGCGCCGGCTTGAGCCCGGGCCACTCGCAGCCGTAGAGCGCGATCCCGCAGCGCACGGCGTCGAGGGCCATCTCGGGAAATCGGCGGGCGGCCGCCGAGTTGCAGGCGTGGCGCGTGCCGGGCGGGAGGCCCAGGTCCCGGCAGACCTCCGTGAAGAGGCCGAACTGGGCACGCGTGAAGCTCTCGTCGGTGCCCGCGGAGGCGAAGTGGGTCATCGTGCCGGCCAGCTCGAGCCCCGTTGAGCGCGCGATCAGGGCCGCGATCTCGGGGGCCTCATGGGGAGCGCAGCCGAAGCGCCCCATGCCCGTGTCCACCTTCAGGTGCACGGGCAGGGACCAGCCCCCCTCGGCCTCGCGCGCGAGCGCGTGCGCCATCTCCGAGCTGGAACAGACCACGGCCGCCCCCGTCTCCACGGCCTCCCGGGCGGAGCCCGGGAAGAGCCCGCCCAGGACCACCACCCGCCGCCGGGGGCAGAGCCCCTGCAGGCGCCGCGCCTCGGCCAGGGTGGCGACCGCGAGGCGGCCCGCTCCCCCCTCCCGGGCGGCCCGGGCCGCCTCCCGGTCGCCGTGCCCGTAGCCGTTCGCCTTCACGACGGCGATC
>JBOHUY010000394.1:0-1984 GCA_050735015.1 Candidatus Dormibacterales bacterium
GCGATCGCGTACCCGATCCCCACGCCCGCGGCCAGCCCGACCAGGGCGGGCAGGAGGCCGCCGCGCCGGCGGTGGCGCGGGGGCCCGCCCGTGCGCGCCGCCGCCCTCTCCAGCACCTCGTAGGAGAGGTCGATGGCCCGCCGCGCGGCCTCTCGCCGGAGCGGGCGGCTGTCCGCCTCCAGCTCGGCCAGCCGCACGGCCGCCTGCCGGCGCAAGGGCCGGGTCTCCTTCTCGAGCCGGGACAGCCTCGCCTGCGCCTCCGCCAGGCAGGCGCGGCTCAGCGCCAGCAGCGCTTCCACCGCCCCCCCGCTCTCCACACTCTTCCTGAGCTCGCGCACGTCGACCGCGTCCAGTCGTGTGAGCGGACGGCGGATCGCCTTCGAGTCCGGTATGAGGCTTCTGACTGGCATCTCCTCACTCCTTCGGTCAATCACGAGGCCGTCGGACGGCGGGGCTGGAGGACAGGGCGCGCCTTTTCAAAGAGGCGCCGCCGGCCCGCCCGGGGCAGACCCTCATTATAGCCTCGGTATCAGGAATCCTCGCCGGCCGGGAGGGGGCGCGCGAAGACCTGGGAGGCCTCCACCAAGCGCTCCTGGCGCGTGCCCGGGAAGTGCACCCTGACACCGGGGCGGCCGGGGCTGCCCAGCTCCCAGCCCGCCCTGTAGAGCTCGGCGGCCTGGGCGAAGTCGCGGGCCTGGGCGACGCCCGAGCCGTCGGTGAAGGTGAGGGTCTGCGCGCGCGCCCCCGGGAACCCCAGTCGCACCTCCCCGCCTGTGCCGAGGCTGTAGACGAAGGCCTCGAAGGGCCCCTCGTCGAGGCGCGCCACGAGCTCGGCCACGGCGGGCAAGGCGCCCTCCCGGGCGGCCTCGCGAAGCCCCGCCCGGGCCAGGCGGTGCCGGGCGCGGTCCCGGCGACGGAGCTCGGTCAGGAGCACGTCCCGGCGCACGCGCAGCTCCGCCATCCTCTGCTCGAGGGGACGGAGCTCTTCCCGGACGGCGTCGACCCGGGCCTCCACCTCCTCCCGGGCCAACCCGGCGAGGTCCTCGCCCACTCCCCCATTCTCGGGCCGCCGAGTCGGGAGGGGGATAAATCAACGAGAGGCTTAACTAATTCGGTAGAATCGTCCTCGTGGAGCGCAAGGAGGACATCCTCCGCTACCTGAAGGCTTCGGGCAGGGGAACCCTGTCGGAGGTGGCCACACACCTGGGACTCTCCAAGCAGGGGGCGCTGCGGCACCTGGACGCCCTCTCGGCGCAGGGCCTGGTCGAGGTCGCCAGCGAGGAGCGGTCCGGCCCGGGTCGGCCCGAGCACCTGTACCGGCTGGGTCCGGGCGCCGCCCAGCGGTTCCCACAGGCCCACCGCCAGCTCGCCGGCGAGCTCGTGCACTTCATGGCCGACGACCAGCTCGACGACTTCTTCCGGGCGCGGGCGGACCGTCTAGAGCGCGCATACGCCGAACGGCTCAAGGGCCTCGGCTTCGAAGAGCGTGTCCGCGAGCTGGCGCGCCTGGCGACCGAGCAGGGCCACATGGCCGAGGTGGTGGAGACCGAGGGCGGGGCCCTCGCCATCCGCCAGTGCAACTGCCCCATCGCCGACGTGGCCGGCCAGGTCGGGCATCCGTGTCAGCATGAGCAGACGATGTACCGCCGCCTCCTGGGCAGGGACGTGCGCCGCGAGACCTTCATCGTGGAGGGCGACGCCGCCTGCACCTACGTGGTGGGCGGACCGGCGGGCGCGGGCCGGGGTCGGCGCCAGCGGCGCCCGGCCCAGGCCGTGCGGCGCCTTCCGGGTGTGAAAGTGAACAAGGGGTGAAGATGGCGGACCTGGAGATCAGAGACCTGCGGGTGAGCGTCGAGGGGCGGGAGATCCTGAAGGGCGTCTCCCTCGACGTCAGCAAGGGCGAGGTGCACGCGGTCATGGGGCCCAACGGCTCCGGCAAGAGCACCCTCTCCAACACCCTCGCCGGCCACCCCAACTACCAGGT
>JBOHUY010000395.1:0-2024 GCA_050735015.1 Candidatus Dormibacterales bacterium
GGCTCGCCCAGCTCGGCGATGGTGCGTGTCGCCTTGGCGAAGTAGTAGTCGCCCACGGCCACCGCCCGGGCCGCCCCCAGCGAGGCCGCCACCGTGGGCAGGCCGCGCCGCCAGGGGCTTTCGTCCACGTAGTCGTCGTGGACCAGGCTGGCCGTGTGGATGAGCTCCAGCGAGGCCGCCAGGCAGGCCGCGCGGCCGGGGTCGTGAGAGGCCCCCAGCCGCGAGCTGAGCATGACCAGGGCCGGCCGCAGGCGCTTGCCGCCCGCCTCCACCAGCTGCCGCATGGGCTCGCCGACGGGGGCCGGGTCCGCGCCCAGAAGTCGCGCCAGCTCAGCCTCCACCAGGAGGCGATCGCGCTCGCCCAGGCCCGCCCCCACGATCCGCTGGCTCAACACCCGGCCACCACCTCGGCCAGCAGCGCCCGGACGGGCGGGAAGGGCTCGCCCGCCGCGGCCGCCGCCGAGACCCGCTCCACGACCCTGGCGAAGGCCACCTGCAGGCCACCGTCGGCCACCTCGGCCAACAGGCGCGAGGCCCGCGCCAGGCAGAGGTCGCCGAGGATGAGCGGCCCCGAGCCGGCCTCCCCCCGGCCCAGCTCCTGGAGGTCGAGGGCGGTCTCCACCAGGGCGGCCGCCATGGCCACCGGCTCGGCGGCCGCCCTGCCCCCGGTGTCGGAGTAGGACCTGAAGGCCGGCTCCAGGCGCCCCGGCCAGAGCGAGCGGAGGCTCTCGGGGTCGGCCGTGGCGAGCCCGGCAGGCATGGTCAAGGCGTCCGCGCCACCAGGCCCGGCGCCAGCTGCTGGAAGGCGCCCAGCGCGCGCAGGCAGGACTCGTCGTCCCCGGTCACGACGTAGTAGAGCCCGAAGCCCAGGACGGTGTTGAGGACCAGCGGCACCAAGACCTCGCGCGCAGCCGTGAGCCGGAAGCTGCCGCTCCTCTCAAACCTGTCCAACTGCTCCTGGATCACCTGCCGGTACCTGTCGAAGAGCTCGGGGAGGTAGGCCTTGAGCCGCTCCCGGCGGGGGGCCTGGACGAGGAGGTCGAAGGCGGCCAGCTGGATGTCGGCCAGCTGCCGTAGGGCGGCCCAGATGGCGTCCGGGCCGACCTGGAAGAGCTCGGCCGGGTCGCCCACCTGCGCCAGTGCGGCGCGCAGCTCCTCCACCGACCTGTCGGTGAGCTCCCGCCAGGCCTCCACGAGGAGGTCCGACTTGGCGGGGAAGTAGTACTGGACGTTGCCCACGGCCACGCCCGCCCGGGCGGCGATGCCGCGCATGGTCGTGGCCGCGTAGCCGTCCACGAGCAGACAGTCCGCCGCCGCGCGGACGATCTCATCGCGTGTGCTGCGGTGCTCGGGCCCCGCCGCGGCCACCAGGGCTCTCGTCATACGTGCGTACTAGCTTGTGCCCCGGGGGACCCCTGCGTCAAGGCATTCGGCCGCCCGCATGACGCAGGTGCCAGCGACCGGCGCGGCTGATGACGCAGGCGGCCGCGCCGCCCCCGGGGATCCCCGAGACCTACAGTTTGAGCATGCCTGTCCATGACGTCACTCTCACGCTCTCCGGGAGCCTCCCCACCTGGCCCGGGGACCCCCCTTTCAGCCGGACCCTGGCCCATTCGATCGCCACGGGCGCCCCCGCCAACGTCTCGCGCCTCGAGCTGGGCGCGCACACCGGTACGCACGTGGACGCGCCCGTCCACTTCGTGGAGGGGGCGCGCGGGGTCGACTCGCTCCCCCTCGAGGCGCTCATAGGCCCTTGCCTGGTCGTGGCGGCCCAGCCGCCCGGTCTCGAGCTGCGGCCCCAGGACCTGCCCGCCGGCGACGCCCGCCGGGTTCTCTTCCGGACGCGCAACTCACGCCGCTGGGCGGAGGGGGCTCCCGCCTTCGACACCGAGTTCGTGGCCGTGGGCCCGGACCTGGCTCGCCTCCTGGTACAGAGGGGCGTGGCCCTGGTGGGGGTGGACTACCTCTCCGTGGAGGGCTATCACGCGGCCGTCGCGCACCCGGTCCACCACACCCTCCTGGAG
>JBOHUY010000396.1:0-4351 GCA_050735015.1 Candidatus Dormibacterales bacterium
CTTCCTGGCCGGCCTGTCGAATGGCGCGTTCTTCGCCGAACGTCTCGCCCGGCACGGTCTGGTGCCGGCCGCCGGGATCGCGCTGGTTGCCGGCGCCGCGCGGGAGACCAGCCGGCGAGCCAAGCCACGGCCGGTGCAGGCGGCGGCCGTCCTATGCATCGCGGGCACGGACGACCGGGTCGCCCGCTATGAAGGCGGGCGCGCAACCGGTTTGATGGGAAGGCTCGCACGACGCCGATCCGGGAAGATCCTTCTCGCTAGCGGCGGTCGCGATGCCGTCCCCGTCGAGACGCTGGCGGCGGACTGGGCTGACGCCAACGGCTGCGGCGCCGATCCCTCGGTGGAGGCGATCAAGGACGGCTCGGGTACCCGCCGGTGAGCGGCTGCACTGGACTGCCGAAGACCGTAAGCCAGTCATCGTGTACCGCCTCACGGATGCCGGACATGGCTGGCCAGGTGGGCCGCAGTACGCGCCCGCCTTCTTGGTCGGTCGCATCCCGCGCCACGTCGACGCCACCTGCATCGTCCTCGACTTTGCCCGCGCGATTGCCGGCCTCATGTGAGATCCGGCGACGCGAGTCCGGTCGGTGGGTTGGCCACCGCGGCAGCCGCGGGCAACATCGCATTCACGGTCGAGGACAGCGGGACCGGAATCCCGAAGCGAGAAACAGGCTGCCGTCTCCCAGCGCTTCCACCGCGCCGTCGGAACGCAGGGTGGGACGCGCCTCGGCCCCGCGAGCACAGATCGAGTGGTAAGGGAAACCGGAGGCGCTTCGGAAGGTGGCCGCTCTCCGTTCGGCGGCCTCGACCCCGACAACTCCCTAAAGGGCCGCCCTCCACGACTTCTGTAGGCTGCCCGCGACGATGGTCACGGACGGCACTCTCTACCTGGTCACATTCCGCGGTCTGGCCGGGATCTCTGAAGCCGCCGCGATTTGGGGCGGCGTGATCCTGGTGATCGTCATGATTGTGCTGATGGGCAGACGCGTGCGCCGCCGGTGAACTCGCCCGCTCCCGCGAACGCCGTCGAGGCCCGCGGCCTCACGAAGCGCTATCCCGGCGGCGTGCTGGCGGTTCAGGGGCTGGACCTCACCATCCGCCGAGGCGAGGTGTTTGGGTTCCTCGGGCCGAACGGTGCCGGCAAGACGACCACGCTGCGCATGCTCGCGGGTTTGATCAAGCCGACGGCGGGTCAAGCAACCGTGGCCGGTGGTCAGCCGGGCTCGCCGCAATCGCTCGGGCGGTTGGGGGCGATGATCGAGGCGCCGGCCTTCTGGCCCTACCTCTCCGGCCGCGACAACCTCCGCCTCCTGGCGCGCTACTGCCGCGTCCCCGACGGGCGGGTTGCCTCAGTCCTGGACGAGGTCGAGATGACCGACCGCGCCGGCCGCGCCTATTCGACGTACTCGACAGGCATGAAGCAGCGGCTCGGCGTGGCCGGGGCTCTGCTAAAGGACCCAGAGCTGCTGATCCTGGACGAACCCACGAGCGGACTCGACCCGCAGGGCATGGCCGAGTTCCGAGATCTCATCAAGCGCTTGGGCCAGGGCGAGCGGACGGTCCTTCTGTCGAGCCACCTGCTCGGCGAGGTTGAGCAGACCTGCAGCCGGGTGGGCGTGATCAGCAGGGGTCGCCTGGTAGCCGAGGGCACCGTCGACGAGATCCGGGGTGGCGCGCAGCTGATCGTGCGGGCGACACCGGTGGATCGTGCCCGCCCGCTTCTGGAGTCGATGCTCGGAGCCGATCGCGTCCAGGTGACTGGTGACGGATCGTTCAGTCTGCGGGTTGAATCGAGCCAGGCCGGTGAGATCAACCAGCGGCTGGTGACGGGCAACGTCGTGGTCAGCGAGCTGCGCCCGGTCGAGCGCTCGCTGGAGGAGGTCTTCATTGAGCTGACCGGCAAGGAGGCGGGTCATTGATCCTGGCCGCCTTAAGAGCGGAGTGGTTCAAGCTGGTCCGACGCCCGGCGGTTTGGGTGACGGTCGGACTCCTCCTCGTGCTGGCGGTGGGCATCGGCTACCTGGTCACATACCTCGTTGCCACCCATCCGCCAAATCTGTCGGCCCGCGGTGAGTCGGCCAACTTCGCGGCCATCCGCGGCGGGCTCCATCCGGCTTCGCTGGTGAAGAAGGCGCTCTCGAACGCCAACACGCTTGACGGCATCTTCGCCCTGATTCTCGGTGTGCTGGCACAGGGCAGCGAGTTCTCGTGGGGCACGATCAAAACCACCCAGACGCAGCTGCCAGGGCGGCTCGCGATCGTGGCCGGCCAGCTGATCTCGATCGCCCTGCTGCTCCTGATCATGGTGCTTGGCATCTTCGGTGCCGACGCCCTGGCCAGCTACCTGATCGCGCTGGCGGACGGTGCCGCGACGACGTTTCCGTCACTGCAGGACGTGCTGAGGGGGATTGGAGCCGAGTGGCTGATCTTCGGGTTCGTGGCGGGCTTCGGATATGCGTTGGCAACGGTTTTCAAGCAGTCGGCGATGGCGATCGGGCTGGGGCTCGGCTACCTGCTTGTGGTCGAGAGCCTCGTGTTCAGCCTGCTGGACAATCTGGGCGACACCTTCAAGAACGTGCACGAGCTGTTTCCGGTGGCGAACGCCGGCTATTTGCAGCAATCTTTCGGCCGAGTGCCCGGGGTCGTGGGTTTCGTCATCGGCGGACGCACCGCGCCAGACGCCACCCACGCCGTCATCGCGCTCACCGTGTGGACGGCAGCCTTGCTGATTGCAGCGGCGTCCCTGATCCGAGCGCGTGATGTGCTCTGAGCCGTTGGATTCCGTGGCCCTTGAAGGCGCCGACCCGCCCGCGGTAATTCGTCGCTCAGGCCGAGACTCCGGCCAGCCGGTTCAAATCCCGGGGATGTCACCGATGGCGACCGATGATTGCGGCCACGATTTGTAGCGCCGCTGGCGACCAGTCGGGATTGTGTGGCCGGGGGACGGAACTAATTGAAACCGTCGGCGTGAGTTCCCGACGACAGTTGTGAGCCTTCTCCGAGATTCGCACGGGCTCAGCTGAGGCCGCGCGGACCCACGCACGCTGCCGACGCTGCGACGCCCCGGTCTCGCGTATCGCCGGCGGGGCCCGCCGGCGATCGACCTCAGCGGAACGAGCGGCGATCAGGGCCGGAATCGGTCGACGCCCCCTACGAGGTCCAAGACCATGCCGTCGCCGGCGTGGAGCTAGAACTTCGCTATCGTCCGTGAACTCGGAATCGCTCTCAGCTCCTAAGTAGCTCGACTCGCCTTGCGTGCCCGGGTTGGGCCCGTGTCATTTGTCACCGTTTGTCACCGGTGTGCTCAATGGACACCTCGGTCACCCAGGGCAGACCGTATCGGGCCGCGGCCCAGCGCCAGAGCAGGGTCGAGTAGCTCGCCAGGGAGCCGCGCTCACGGGACGCCGGCCGAGGCGATCGGCGGCGCCCGCCGCCTCCAGAATTCGGAGTGTCCGCATCGAGCGAGCGCCAGCAGCAGCGTCGCGGTTCACGGGCTGGTGACTCCAGGCGTTGACCCGGTCGTCCCCGGCGGCCCAGCCAGAATCGTCGGAACGTACTCGAGCAGTTGGATGCGGCCATCGAAGGTGCGGCTGCTGATCATGCCGAGAGCAACGTCGGGATAGCCGTCGTAGATCCGCTCCCGGCCGCTGCTTCCGGTAATTACGGGAAACACAACCACCCGGAAGCGGTCCACGAGACCGGCCGTCAGGAGGGAACGGCACAACGTGAGGCTGCCGATGGTGCGCATCGACTTGGAGCCTTTCTGCTTCATCTCCCGCACGGCCTCAACGGGGTCTTGAGCCACGAGTTGCGTGCTCCCCCATGAAAGAGGCTCGCTCAACGTGGTCGAGAAGACGATCTTCGTCATACTCGCTAGGGCATCGGTGCCCGGCTCGCCCTCGACGGCGAATCTCGACATGACGCGGTAAGTCGTTGCGCCCATGAGGACGATGTAGTCCGCTTCAGGCTGCTCTCCCAGCCAAGCGAGGTACTCGGGTCCTTCCAACCCCCACCAGCCGGGCCAACCGTCGGCGGCCGCGTAGCCATCGAGCGAAGTGATGAAGTCGATAAGGAGTTCAGGCATCGTCGTCTCCTTCTCCTAGGATCGCAGGAACGGCACGCGCTTCGCTAGCCCGACTTTGACAACTTTTTGGGGTTGAAGAGCCCTTCAGAGCCCTCCCCCGAATTCAGCGCACCCCCTAATGGCGGCTACCATTGCGCCCACGCCGCCGACGGATCCCCGGCGGATGGCCCGACTGGTGAGCTGACTGGACAGACCTCAGTCAGCTTGTACCAGGAGGAGCTGGTGGGCACGAGGTGGACGTGGAAGCGAGGCCGCTGAGACAGTCAG
>JBOHUY010000397.1:0-2191 GCA_050735015.1 Candidatus Dormibacterales bacterium
CGCTTCTGCTTGGCCTTGCCCCGCTGGGCGACCGGGGCCTTACTGGAGGCTGACGTGTGCTTCTTCCCGTGTCGCCACCAGCGCGCCGACGGAAACCGTCATTCCCCTTGGACAGCCCGTGCTGAATACGTGCTGATACCTCGGCCTCCGGCAGGCCGCTGACCTGCGAAAAGTGCCCCATAGTCCAGGATCTTCACCATTCGCTACGGAGCTGGTTTCTGGTGTGGGCGGGGCGAGCGCAGCAGCATTGAGATGAGCGTGTGCAGGCTTTCGCTCAGGTAATCGTCGAGTGGGTCGTGGGCGCCGAATGCCCACCAGATCAGCGCTCCCTGCCAGTGGGCGGCCAGCGCGAAGCCGATCCCGCCGGGGGCGCCGGGGACGGAGGCGAAGCATTCTTCGACGGCGGCGGTGAGGGTCGCTTCCCATGCGGCGCCCCGGCTGCGGAGAACGGGGTCGCGCAGGTCTTCGCGCAGGACCAGGAGCCCTTCGGCGAAGTCCTCGACGGCGCCGTCATAGTGCGACAGGCCGACGAGAAGCTCGACGGCGCCGTCCGGGGTCTTCGGCACCGACGAAGCGAGTCCGAGGGTGCGCACCTGCAGTTTGTCCCACGCGTGCAGCAGGGTTCGCTGGGTCAGCGCGGGCTTGGTGCCGAAGCGCTGCACGAGCGTCGCCGCGGACAGGCCGCAGCGGTCGGCCAGCGCGGCGAAGGTCAGGCGGTCGATGCCGCGGGAGTGGACGATCGCGAGCGCCGCGTCGAGCACCTGCTCATCGGGCTGGGACTTGGAACGTGGCATGGTGTTATTGTAACCAACTGTTCGTTTACATATGTGGGCAGGGAACGGAGCTGGAGATGAGCCTGGCAGGCAAGGTCGCGCTGGTGGCCGGCGCCACGCGCGGCGCGGGACGCGGTATCGCGGTCGAACTCGGCGCTGCGGGCGCCACGGTGTATGTCACCGGCCGGACGACGCGCGAGCGCCGGTCAGAGTACGGCCGCCCGGAGACCATCGAGGAGACCGCGGAACTGGTGAGCCGCGCCGGGGGCGAGGGCATCGCCGTGCCTGCCGACCACCTCATTCCCGGCGAGGTGCGCGCGCTCACCGACCGCATCCGCGCCGGTCACGGGCGCCTCGACGTTCTGGTCAACGACATCTGGGGCGGCGAGCTGCTCGTCGAATGGGGCAAGCCCGTCTGGGAGCACGACCTGGCTAACGGCCTGCGCATGCTGCACCTGGCGATCGACACCCACCTCATCACCGCGCACTTCGCGCTTCCCCTGCTGATCCAGCGGCCCGGCGGGCTGCTCGTCGAGGTCACCGACGGGACCGCCGGCTACAACGCCACCAACTACCGTTTGTCGCCGTACTACGACCTGTCCAAGGTGGCGGTGAACCGGATGGCCTGGGCGCACGCGAAGGACCTCGCGAAACACGCGGCCACCTCGCTATCGCTGACGCCCGGCTGGCTGCGCTCGGAGATGATGCTCGACCTTTTCGGCGTCACCGAGGAAAACTGGCGCGACGCCACCGCCGCGCAACCGCACTTCGCCATCTCCGAGACACCCCGCTTCGTCGGCCGCGCCGTCGCGGCGCTGGCCTCCGACCCCGGCAGGCACCGCTGGAACGGCCAATCCCTGTCAAGCGGCGGCCTCGCCAAGGACTACGGCTTCACCGACCTCGACGGATCCCGCCCAGATGCCATGCGCTACATAGTCGAGGTAGAGCACACCGGCAAGCCCGCTGACACGACCGGCTACCGCTGAGCGCGGAACAACACAGCCCGTGCGGCCAGCCTCCCTGCGGGCCGACGACGAGCGTCGCCGCACCGGCCCGCCCGCGGCCGGGCCTGAGCGGCTTTATGTCCGTCAGCGGCGGACCTGCTCATGGTGCAAGACAGCAACTGCTCGTCACCGCGGCACGCCAGGAGAGGGCAACTGTCACGCAGCCTCCGCGGCATCCGTGCAGGATGCCGGTGAGCCGGCTGGCGGCCCGGCGCAGCGCGTCGGCGTGGCCGGTCTCGCGGGCGCGGAGGTCGTCGTAGTAGCCGCGGGCACCCGGGGACACGCTGAGCGCGGACAGCGCCTGGGCGTGCAGGGCGTCGATGAGGCGCCGGTTGCGGATGTACCGGGAAAGGTCTGGGTCCGGCCGGCTCCGGCGCGGCCTCGCCGAGTGCGCCGCCGGGGTAGGGGTTTCCG
>JBOHUY010000398.1:0-1681 GCA_050735015.1 Candidatus Dormibacterales bacterium
GGGCCCGGCTCCGCTCCAGTTGCTGCGCCGCGGCCGGGTACTCGCCCTGGTACAGCGCGACGACCCCGAGGCTGAGCAGCTCCCCGGCGATGCCCTCCACGTCGCCGAGCTCGGTGAACGCCGCGAGCGCCTGTGTGCATTCGGCCGTCGCCGTGGCGAAGTCGGCCTCCAGCCAGGCCACGAAGCCCAGGTAGCCGTGTGCGCTCGCCACGCCCCAGCGGTCGCCGATCGCCTCGAACTCACCGAGGCTCTCGGCGTGCAGGTCCCTGGCCCGGGCGTACCGGCTCTGCTCACTGGCCACGCAGCCGAGTGCCTGCAGCACACCGGCTATGCCGCGCCGGTCGCCGAGTTCCCGGTAGATCCGCAGCGCGCCCTCCAGCCGGCGCACCGCCGCCGGGTACTCGCATTGCAGGTGCGCGAGCATGCCGCTGCCCACCAGCGCCTTGGCCCGTACCGGGGCGGGTGTGTCGCCCGGCGCGGCGAGCGCCCAGTCCAGCCACTCCCGGCCCTCCCGGTAGTGCCCGCGCATGTACCAGAACCGGGACAGCGCGCCCGCCAGCCGCAGCGCGGCGATGATGTCCTCGTTGTCCCGTGCCGTCTGCAGCACCGAGCGCAGGTTGTGCACCTCGGCCTGCAGCCGCTCGCCCGCCCCCGCCTGGTCCGGCCCGGTCAGCTCCTCCTCGGTCAGCTCGGCCAGGTCCAGGTACACCGCCAGCAGCGCCTGGTCGGTGGCTGGGCGCTCACCGGCCTCCGCCAGGCGCTCCAGGCCGTACTGCCGCACCGTGCCCAGCATCCGGTACCGGGCCTCGGCCGCGGTGTAGTCGACCACCAGCAACGACCGGTCGACGAGCCTGGCCAGCAGGTCGAGTGGGTCGAGCGGTTCCGTGCCGCCGAGCGTGGCGACCTGCCCGGCCGCGGCGAGGCCGAACGGGCCGGCGAACGCCGACAGCCTGCGCAGAGCCGCCTGTTCCGCGGGCTGGAGCATCTCGTAGCTCCAGTCCAGCGCCGCCCGGAGCGTCTGATGCCGTGCCGGTGCGCCCTGGCGGCCCCCCACCAGCAGCTTGAACACGTCATCCAGGGCGGTCAGCACCTGGTTCACGGCCAGTACGCGCAGCTTCGCGGTGGCGAGCTCAATGGCCAGCGGCAGCCCGTCGAGCCTGCGGCACAACTGCGCGATCAGCGCGGCGTTGTCGTCGGTGATCTCGAACCCGGGCAGCACCGCCCTGGCCCGGTCGAGGAAGAACTGCACCGCCTCCGAGCCGGCGAACAGCGCATGCGCCCCGGGCGGCGCCTCGGCCTGCGGCACGGTCAGCGGCGGCAGCGGCCACCGTGACTCACCGTCGGCGCCGAGCGGCTCCCTGCTGGTGGCCAGGATGTGCAGGCGTGGGCAGGCGGCGAGCAGGCGGGTGGCCACCTGCCTGCAGGCGGTTGTCAGGTGCTCGCAGTTGTCCAGAACGAGCAGGGCGGGGTGCTCACCGATCCGGCCAGCGACCGAGTCGACCAGGTCGAGGCCGGGGGCATCGCGGGCCCCGAGCGCGTCCGCGATGACGTGGTCGACCATGTCGTCCCCGGCGACCGGAGCTAATTCCACCCACCAGGCCCGGCCGCTGAACCGGTGTTGTGCCTGCGCCGCGGCGGCCAGGGCCAGCCGGGTTTTGCCCACCCCGCCGGGGCCGGTCAG
>JBOHUY010000399.1:0-2099 GCA_050735015.1 Candidatus Dormibacterales bacterium
GCTGACCGTCGACGGCTGGATCCCGGTCAACTCGCTGACACTCGAGACCGCGTTCCCGGGCGTGTACGCCGTCGGCGACGTGACCAGCGTGGGAACACCGAAGGCAGGCGTCTTCGCCGAAGGACAGGCAGCCGTTGTCGCAGCGCAGATCAGCAGCCAGATACGGGGCACCACCACGGCCGCCACCTACGGCGGCCGTGGCATCTGCTATCTGGAGGTCGGCCACGACATGGTCGCCAAGGTCGATGTCACCTTCGTCAGCGGCCAGAGCCCCGCCGGGGACATGGAAGGACCATCCGCCGGGCTGGCCGCCGACAAGACCGCATTCGGGTCCGAGCGGAGCCGCCGCTGGTTCGGCAAGACCTGGCACGCCACACGGCCAGATTCAGTGCCCGCGTGACCAAGCATGGACGAGATGCCCTGATCATGACCTTGGGTTAGCCCTCCGAGAAGTACCCCAGGCAGTCGGCGACCACTTGGACCGTCCCCGAGCTGGCGTTGTAGACGTCGACGCCGGCGGCGCCGGTCTGTGCGAGGGACAGGTTGGCGATGGTCTGGCCGGTGGTGTAGTTCAGGTTCGACGTGCTGGGCCTGCTGCCGCCAGCGGGGTAGACGATGAGGACCCCGGCGCTGGTGCCCTGGGTCACGGTGAAGTTGAGCACGAGATCGGGGCTGGGGGCGACCGCCACCGCACCGGGGGTGACGGTCAGGGTGCCACCGCCCGCCACGGCCCTGCTGTTCCGCGTGTCGATCAGCCGGGTCGCGCTGATGGCGTGGTACTTCTCGCCGCTGGTGCCCACGGTGAAGTAGCCCGACACGTCACCGATCACGTCGGTGCTCGCGGCCTCGCCGTCGTAGATGTCGATCTTGCCGTCCGTCCCGACGGGGACGATCGCCATGTCGGCGGTGGCCAGCTTGGTGAACTGGAGGTTGGACACGCCGGGCCGGCCGGTGCCGTCGGCGTAGGCCTCCAGGAAACCGTCGCCGCTCTCGTTCACGGCGGTGAGGTTGATCGCGACCGCGGCGACGCCCGACGGGACGCCGTGGGCGCCGCCGATCTGCAGGACCAGGGCCTTGCCGTCACGGAGCGGAGCCTTGGGCGCACCGGTGCCGACCCGGGTGTCGAGGAACCGGGTGGCGGTGATGGGCGTGTAAGTGGTGTCGCCCGCCGCGCTCGCGTCGGAGGTGAAGTAGCCGAAGACGTCGCCGATGAGTTGCGTGGTGCCGCTGCTGGCGTTGTACAGGTCGATCTTGCCGTCGGCGCCGACCGGGACGATCACCAGGTTCGCGACCGTGGTGCCGGTCGTGTAGTCCAGGTTGGAGATGGGCGGCCGCGGGCTGCCGTCCGGGTAGGCGGTGATAAGCCCGGCACTCGACTCCCCCGTGGCGGTGATGTTGACGGCGACCGCGGTGACGTTGGCCGACGCGACACCGTCGGCCCCGGTGACCTGCAACGCGAGGGTACCTCCGGCCGCCACGGGGCCGACCGTGCCGCCGGTACCCGTGCCGCTGCGGGTGTCCAGGATCCTGGCCGGGGTGATCGGCCGGTAGTAGCTGGACAGGAACCCGCTGTCGCCGTGCGGGCTGCCGAGCCCGCCGGGCCCGTTGTAGCCCTGCCCGGCGGTGCACAGGTAGGCCGGGCTGCAGGTGCCGTTGGCCCCGGCCGGGATGTCGTTGAACCCGCCCTGGTTTGCGTACAGGTAGGACGCGGGGTCGGTGTCTGAGGCGGGCGTCCCGGCCAGGGCATCGGCGCCGCCGACGATCGCGGCGGCCACGGCCGTGCCGCCGACGGGGGCGGCCTGCCAGCCGCCCTCGCCGTAGCTGTCGTACACAGCGATCCCCGTCGCCGGGTCGGCGTCGGCGGAGACATCAGCGACGGTGCGCAGCGACCCGCAGCCGGTGTCGCCGGGCGGGATCCCGGACTGCTGCCAGGACGGCTCGGGTTCGTACAGCGAGCAGCCCGAGACGGTGGCGCCAAAGCTGTCGTCCCAGGCGCTCTCGCACCACCCCCGGGCCCCCGCCCCGGCAGCGGTGCAGGTCCCGGTGCCGGCCGGGGTCAGCGACGTCCCGCCGACCGCGGTGACGTACTGCGACGCGGC
>JBOHUY010000400.1:0-2021 GCA_050735015.1 Candidatus Dormibacterales bacterium
GGCCCCGCCCGGCGTGGCCGAACCGCTCATCTCGGTGGCGTTCAGGGCGGTGTTGAGGCTGCCCGGCGATCCGGCGTCGCTGAGCGCGGAGTTGAGCAGCGCAGCTTGCTGCGCGTCAGCCCGGCTGGCCTGGCCGTGGGCGGAGCCCGGCGAGGAGTGACCGGTCAGCGACAGGCCCGCGATCGTGCCGCCCCCGATAAGCAGGGCGGCCGCGACGAGGGCCAGCGTCCAGTGAAACGCCTTGCGCTTGTCTGGTTTCAAGTGGTCGCCGAAGCTCACCGCCCGGCTCGCGGCGGGGCCAGGGCCGGCGGCGGCCTGCTCTCCCCACGCTGGCTTCGTCGCCTGCGGATCGGGGCCGGCCCAGAACGGCTGGGTGGGCTGGCTGCCCGCTGGGTCGGCGCCCGGAGACCCATATGGAGTGCTCATGCCGGTATCGTCGCCGCCCGGCCTGGGACATCGAAAAGCCCAGCCTGTGATTTACCTGGGAGTTAGCGCACCCGGCAGCCCCGCTGCCGGGTGCTCTTGGCGAAGTGTCCCTGGTTACATGCGGTCCGGCACCGGGACGCCGAGCAGGTCGAGCCCCTTCACCAGGACCCGCAGGGCCAGCGCGCACAGCGCGAGCCTGCTGTCGCGCACCTGCTCCGCCGGCGCCTTCAGCACCGGGCACTCCTCGTAGAACGTGGTGAACGCGCTCGCCACGTTGAACACGAAGCCTGCCAGGTGGTGTGGCGCCGCGGTCGCCGCGGACAGCCGGACCTCCGGGCCAAACCCGAGCAGGGTCAGCGCCAGGGCCCTCTCGGCGTCCTCGGTCACGGTGATCGGCCCGGTCGCCTGCGCCGGGTCCAGGCCCGCCTTGCGGAAGATCGACCTGATCCGGGCGGTGGCGTACTGCAGGTACGGGCCGGTGTTGCCGGTCAGCGCCAGCATCCGGTCGAAATCGAAGGTGTACCCGGAGTCGCGGGCAACCGAGAGATCCGCGTACTTGAGCGCGCCGATGCCGACCGCGTCCGCGATCTGGTGCCGCAGACCTGGGTCGTCGTACCGGTCGGCGATCACCTCCTCCGCCCGCTCGACCGCCTCGTCGATGAGCGTGATCAGCTTGACCGATTCGCCGCTGCGGGTACGAATCCGCCCGCCATCCGACCCGGTGACCAGGCCGATCACCGCGTGCTCCGCTCTGACCTCATCCGTCAGCCACCCGGCCTGGCGGGCGACCGCGAACAGCATCCTGAAGTGAAGTGACTGCTCGGCACCCACCACGTAGATGAGCCTGGTGGCTTTCAGGTCCTTGATGCGGTACCTGATCGCGGCCAGGTCGGTGCTGTCGTAGCCGTAGCCGCCGTCGCTCTTCCGCAGCATCATCGGCTGCGGCGACCCGTCCCGGCCGGTGAAGCCGGGCGGGAAGGCGACGAGCGCGCCGTCGCTGATCACCGCGATTCCGGCCTCCTCCAGCTCCGTGCAGACATCGGCCAGCATGGCGTTGTAGAAGCTCTCCGGAGCCAGGTCCGCATCCGTCAAGGTGACGCCGAGCTTGGTGTAGATGGTGTTGTAGTACTGCCTGGAGTCGGCCACCAGGAGCTGCCACAGGCGCATCGTGTCCGGGTCGCCCGCTTGCAGCGCCACCACCCGGCGCCTGGACCGTTCGGCGAAGGCCGGGTCGGCGTCGAACTTGACCCGTGCGGCCTGGTAGAAGGCGTTGATCTCCCCGGCTGACAGCGCCGCGCGGGCGGCCTCTTCGCCGGCGTCAAGCAGGTGCTCGATGAGCATGCCGAACTGGGTGCCCCAGTCCCCCATATGGTTGGCCCGCACCACCGTGTGCCCGAGGCTTTCCAGGATCCGCACGATCGCATCCCCCACCACGGTGGTGCGCAGATGGCCGACGTGCATTTCCTTCACCACGTTGGGCGAGGAGTAGTCCACCACCACCGTCTCGGCCGGGACCGCGACCGGCACACCGAGGCGCGCGTCCTCCAGTTGGTCGCAGGCCTGGCCGGCGATCCAGTCGCTGGCCAGCGTGAGGT
>JBOHUY010000401.1:0-1552 GCA_050735015.1 Candidatus Dormibacterales bacterium
GAACGATGACGGGCAGGCGGGCGTCGATCCGGAGGGGCCCGTGGGGATCGCTCCCAGGCTGAAGACCGGCAGCCCGAATGTCAGCGGTGTCGCGGTGCAGTCCCCAGATCACCATGCCTTCCATACCGGCTGCCTGGGCCTCCAGAGCCACCAGGTCACCGACGCATGCTTCATCCAGGCGCCCGCCGTTGTCGACTACCAGCACGTCGCCTGGTGCTGCCGTTTCGAATGCCTCCAGGAAGGCATCGGCGCTGCCGGCATGCCTGACGGGACAGACACGGCCGGCCAGGCGGCTGCCAGACACCACGGCACGCAAGAGCGCAGAAGCGCAACGCACTGGGACTCGGGCGCGTATACAGGCGTCGGCCACGTGAGCTGTGGTGAGGGCTGCGAACCGGTGCTGCAACATTTGGTGGTCCATGATGATGTTTGTTCCCTGAGGTGGCCGCGGGCCTGACGATGGATTGACCCCGGGCAGCGCGCCAGAAGCTTGAGCCGGGTTGCTATCCGGCTAGGCTCGGCGCGTTCGGGTGGCGGCCCTAGAGCCAATGCCGCAGAATTGGTTTGCAGATGAACCCAATCGGAGCCTGGGCTCGGCGTCTACAACCGGCAGAATTCACCCCGCGCCACGATCACCGCAGCGCCGCCCACCTCAACGCTCTCAATGCCTGCCGACGAACCATTCACCCGCGCATGCAAGACCGAGGGCCGGCCGACTTCAGCGCCCTGCCTGATCTCGATCTCCTCGCCGAACCCGATCCGGCCGTGGCGGGCCAGGTGAATGGCCAGCGGGCCGGCCGCAGATCCGGTCGCCGGGTCTTCCGTGACGCCAAGGGCCGCCGGCGCGAACATCCGGCTCCGCCAGCACCGGCCAGAGCCCGCGAAGCAGTACACGGACGCTCCGGCGAACCCAGCCAGCGCGGTGATATGTGGCTTCAGAGCGGTAACGGCCGCCTCGTCGGGCAGCGCGACGTACACGTGCGTCGGCCCGTTGGTGTATGACTCGACCGGCAAGCGAGATGCCGGGACCCCGAGCGCGGCAAGCAGCTGTGCCGTCCTGGGGAACAGTGCCCAGGCCGGGATCGGCTGGCGCATCCAGGCGAAGGTGATCTGACCGATGTCGTCCGCGCTGCCCCCATGCTGCCGGGAGCGAGTGAGCTTCAGCGGCACAGCCGCGGCGGCAGTCTCAAGCTGCACGCTCGTCAGCCGCCGCGCCTCGCCTGCGACGAACGCTGTGCCAAGGACTGGATGACCGGAAAATGCCAGCTCAGCGGTGGGAGTGAAGATGCGCATGCGAGCATCGCCGCCGTCCTCGGCCGGAAGCAGGAAGACGGTCTCGGACAAATTCATCTCCCGGGCCAGGCGGTGCATCTGGTCGTCGCTGAGCGCCGACCCGTCTTCGAACACCGCCAGCTGGTTCCCCTGCAGTGGCGTGTCAGTAAATACATCGACGATTACGTAGGCCAGTGACATTCCATCTCCGTGCTATTCATCCCGGCTGTGGCAGGCGGAGTCCATATCGGCCGCGCTGACGGCTTGCGGCGGAGGGCAT
>JBOHUY010000402.1:0-1851 GCA_050735015.1 Candidatus Dormibacterales bacterium
CGAACGCCGCGGCGCGGGCAATGTTGTCCGGGCTGTCCGCGTGGCCGCCCAGGTAAGCCAGGGTGCGGTAGCCGTGGTCGCGGACCAGGTGCCGGGCCAGTTCCTTCATCCCGGCCCGGTTGTCGCCGTCCACGTTCACGGTGGTCGGGGTGGGCATGCCGGCCAGGGTCACCACCGGCACCTGCCGGCTGAGCCGGTCAAGCTGGGCCGAGTCCAGCACCCGGTCGTGCAGGATCAGCCCGTCGCTCTTGCGGGCCAGCGCGAAGATGCGGCGTGAGTCGTCGTGGCCGCCGAGGCCGACGGAGCTGACCAGCAGGTTGAAGTCGCGCTGCTGGGCGGCCACCTCGATGCCCCTGTTTATCAGGTCGGGGAACTGGAGGCTAATCTCCTCGTCCTCGAAGACCCCGTCGGCGCTGACCGCGACGGTGGGCCGCCGGATCACCACGCCGACGACCTCCTTGAGCCGGACGGACAGGGCGCGGGCCGCACCGTCGGGGATGAAGCCGAGTTCGGCCACGGCCCGCTCGACCCGCTCCCTGGTGTCGGGCAACGGGTTGCGGCGGCCGTTGAGCACCCGGGACACCGACGCGATCGACACACCCGCGGCGCGGGCGACGTCGTAGATCGTGGGCTGT
This sequence comes from Candidatus Dormibacterales bacterium, assembly GCA_050735015.1. Classification (GTDB taxonomy): domain Bacteria; phylum Chloroflexota; class Dormibacteria; order Dormibacterales; family Dormibacteraceae; genus JBOHUX01. The sequence continues at coordinate 636 of JBOHUY010000402.1, forward strand.
CCCTCCGAGTGGAGGAGGGCCGCGCCGTCGTTGCCGCCGGGGCCGTCGGGCCGGTCCTGGCGGGCGTCCCTGCCGAGCGCGGTGCCGCCGCCGGGCGCCGAGTCGCCCAGGGTGGCGGGGTTGCCCGGGCCGCTGCCGTCCACCAGCATGCTCCTTTGTCGCAGGTCATGCCACCGCGCCCCGGTAAGCGCTTACCTTCCGGCTCCTGCGGGAGGCGATCCAGCGGAGTGAAGGGAGCTGTCTGGCGTTGGTAAGCGCTTACCAGACGAGATGGCCCCGAGCGTAATCCTCCGCTGGCGCGGCCTCAAGACCTGTTTGCCGAGAGATTGCCACCGTTACGTGAACGTGACTTATCGGTCTATGTCCGCTGCGCCCGGTAACCGCGACCGCCCCCACCCGGCCCCACCGCCCGCGCTCCCAACCGGCACCGCCGGCCCGCCAGACAGACCGCTCGCTCAGCCCGCGCGCGCCACCCGCCCAGCCCACGCGGGCTACCCGCTCAGCCCACCCGGGCCTCCACCCAGCCGCGCCGGCCCCGCCTCGTTCGCTGAATCGGTCGCTTGTTGTCAGGTTTTACGGGCAGGCCGAAACATCGCTGAAATGAGCTTGTACGCGGGCATCAGGACCGTCCTTGCGGCGTAACAACCGGGAAACGTGTCCGAAACCCCGTCATGGGAAACATGAGGTGTTCCTGACGGACACCGAAGTGGCCAGCCGGCTTTGAGCTCACCGGGACCCCCCGGATCACGACGTGGTGATGGCCCCGGACGCGATCTGTGGTGCTCCACCCGAGGGTGGTGTACCCGGGCTGCGGCGGGAAAACCCCCGGCAAACCCTCGGGCAGCCCATGGAGGGGAAGGAAGCAGTGATTCCCTACGCGCACTGGCTGAGCTCGGGTGATAACGCGTGGCAAATGACCGCCGCGACCCTGGTCGGCCTCATGAGCATCCCGGCCATCGCCGTGCTGTACGGCGGTCTCGTACAGCGAAAGTGGGCCGTGAACACCATGCTGATGGTGTTCGCCACGTTCTGTCTCGTACTCATCGTGTGGGTCCTGTGGGCCTTCAAGATGGGCTTCGGGTCACCGTGGCTTGGTGGCAGCCTCCACCTGCTCGGCAAGCCGGGCCCGGTGCTCGGCGCTGGAAGTGAACAGGGGCAGGCCAACATCCCGCTGGTCTCGATGCCCCACTTCAGGTTCCCCCAGGGATCCCTGGTC